>JAAUPA010000252.1 GCA_012034615.1 Leptolyngbyaceae cyanobacterium CSU_1_4
TGCGGGGGCGGTTCGCCAGGGACTTGGCTAGATTCGATCACTTATGTATACACGGTAGCCTTCTGGGAGAGGGCTAGGGTGAGGGCAAATTTTGCTGCGATAGCGGAGTTCAGCCTCTTTCATTACACTGAAAACTGTATACAAATATTTGCTCCCCACCTATGCAGCTTCAGCCTACCCAACGCTCCAAAATGGACGAGTCGAACGATTTGTCTTTTTACGATACTCCGCGCTTCGTCACCCATGTTGATGATGGTTTTATTCAGCAATTAACTGACTTGTACCGCGATCGCCTTCAGCCTCAAACTCGCATTTTTGACATGATGAGCAGTTGGGTGTCGCACCTGCCCGAAGACTTGGAATTTGAGCACGTTGAAGGGCATGGAATGAACGAAGATGAACTAGCAAAAAATCCGCGACTGGATCATTACTTTGTGCAGAATCTGAACCAAAATCAGCTTTTGCCTTTGCCCGATCAATCTTTTGATGCGGTTTTGAATACGGTTTCAGTGCAATATTTGCAGCATCCTGAAGCGGTGTTTGCTGAAATTTATCGCATTCTCAAACCCGGTGGCATTGCCATTATTAGCTTTTCAAACCGGATGTTTCCTAATAAGGCGATCGCGGCTTGGCGAGATGGTTCAGAGAGCGATCGGGTGGAATGGGTAAAGACCTACTTTGCGGCGGTTCCTGGATTTAGCCAGCCCGAAGTCATTGCGCGTCCCTCCTCTAGTTTTATGCAAATGTTGGGAATGGGCAGCGATCCGTTTTATGCGGTAATGGCGACTCGGCAGAACTAGAAATAATTCGTAAATCCAAGAGCGGTCGGGTTGTTCCTAACGATAGTGTTCCTTTGGATACATAGTTGGGTGCCCTAATTCTGTTTATTATTCAGAGAGATTTCCGATAGGATTGCCCATGTTGCTCGAATCTAGTCCCCCTGTGCAGCGAATGACCGCCCCCAGCCCAACGTTACCGCGCCGAACGGTTCGCCCTATTGGGGTCTATGCTCTGCACGGACTCGCCTCTGACGGGACTAGGCTGATGGCGCTAGACTCGGTGCGGGGATATGTGCTTCAGGTAGACTGCGCCAACGACAATACAACCGTGCTTAATCCGCTCAACATTAAGCAGTTTGTCGAGGCTCAAGGGCTAGCAATTTGGGGTGAACAGGTTTGGTTTACTCAAGATAATCGGGTTTATTGGTGTACGCTCCAAGACTTTACACCTCGGCAGTTTGTTACGTTGCCTTATCCGGTCAATGGAGTAGCAGTTTGGCATTCTACGGTCTATGTTACCTGTCAAAAAGCGGGCTATATTTTGGTCTATGATGCCACGACGGGGAAACGAATTACCCAGTTTTCGGCACCAGGAGTAGGTGAAGAAAATCTGACGGTGCGAGACGAAGAACTTTGGGTGTGCGATCGCATTGAGCAAACGGTTTACTGCATGGATCGGGCAACGGGCGAAATTAACTACAGCATTCTCACGCCGTTTGATTCTCCCTGTGCGCTGGCGTTCCATCCTGCTCCCGCTAGCGAATCTGAAGATTGTCTTTACGTGGCATACGCGGGAGAAGAAGCTTACATTCGTGATGATCCCAACAATTTAGATAATCCCTATCAGTTAACTTTCCGCGATCGCACCTTCATTCATCCTCTCTATTTTTCTCGCAATGAAGCCGAACACTATACGCTTTCCAACGGCTATCTGATCGAGATGTCCTACATTGAAGAACTTTCTCCTTTAGAAGACGTTGCCGTCGATCAGTTAGAGTGGCGCATTGCCTTACCCGCCGAAACCGTTCGCCAAAAGCTCATCAAAATTGAGGCGATCGGGGTGCCCTTTACCGAGGAACAGCAAGATGGACAGCGCGTTGCCGTCTTTCGGTTCGATCGCCTTTCTCCCCACGAAGGACGGTTATTTGGCTGGAAGGCACTCCTCGAAGTTCGCAGCATTAAATACTATTTGAAGCCTGAACAAGTCGAGAAGAGTCCGCCGCTATCATTAGAATTCCAAGCGCGCTACTTGGTGGATGACGACGAGTTAGCCATGGATACCCCCACCATTCGGCGGGCGGCGGAAGAGGCGATCGGGACTGAAACGAATATCTTGCGCAAGATCTTGAAGATTCGCAACTACGTGTACGATCGGATGTCCTATGGCATTAAACCCCACATTGACACGCCTGATGTTGCCCTTGAACGAGGCGTGGGTTCTTGCGGTGAATACGTTGGTATTTTGCTGGCGTTGGCAAGGTTAAATGGTATTGCTTGCCGCACGGTCGGTCGTTACAAATGTCCGCCTCAACCTGAGAAGCAAGGTGTACCGCTGCAACCTGAATTTAATCATGTCTGGATTGAATTTTATGTGCCTGGGTTCGGCTGGTTGCCCATGGAATCGAACGTGGACGATATTACTGAAAATGGTCCTTACCCCACCCGCTTTTTTATGGGGCTACCCTGGTATCACGCGGAAATGAGTAAAGGCATTTCGTTTGAGAAAATTGCGGCTCCTGCTTTGCCAGAAGAGATTTCCATTGGAAACTTAGCATTAAACCATATTCGCTTTACAATTTTGGGAGAGTTGCCGCCGCCTGAGTAAGGGCAGGCAAAGGGACTAAAGCGTTGTAAAAAGTCAGATTGCTGCTCCCAAAAAGGTGTATTGTTTAGATTCAAAACTTAAGTAAACAAACCTTTTTATCTGGGTTGGCGGCAATGCAGCATCCTACCTCTACAGCAATCCATGATTCATCCACCGATCGCTCAGTGTTGGGGGGCGTTGTGCGCACCTACCAATGGAACTGGAAAAATAAAGATGTCACCGTGGTTTATGAGGTGCTGGGTGAAGGTAGCCCGCTTCTGCTCTTACCCGCTTTTAGCAGCGTTTCTAGCCGCGAAGAAATGCGAGGCGTTGCTCAGCTTTTAGCCCCTTATTTTCAAGTTGTTGTGCCCGATTGGATTGGCTTTGGCGAGTCGAGCCGCCTGCCTTTTCAATATGACTCGAAAATTTACCATAAGTTTTTAAACAATTTTGTATCGCGGGTGTTTAGCGAACCTGTTGTCGTGATTGCTGCCGGACACACAGCGGGTTACGTGATGCAAATGGCGAGCAGAGATCCTGCGCCTTGGTCGTGGGTGGTGCTGGTGGCTCCGACTTGGCGACGGTCCGTTACCGACCATGGGCGATCGCCCAAACTCTACAGTTTTATTCGGGCGATCGTGCGAACCCCAATTCTGGGGCAGTTTCTTTATTTTCTGAACACAACTCGCCTGTTTTTAGGCTGGATGTATCGGCGACACGTGTATGGCGATCGCCGCAATGTTACTCGTGATCTGATTCGACAAAAGTGGAAAAGTACTCAGAAGCGGGGAGCCAGATTTGCCTCGGTGGCATTTGTGACGGGAGGGCTAGATCCGGTTCGTAAACGCGCCGAATTTTTTGATTATTTCCAGCCTCTACCTGTGCCAACCCTGATGGTGATTGGTGAGGAAACGCCGCCCAAGTCGCGGGAAGAAATGGAGGTGGTGGCTCATTTTTCGCAGGTGCAATCGTTCCGAATGCCGGGTGCGTTGGGCTTGCATGAGGAGTATCCAGAGCATTTGGTAGCAGGAATTTTGCCTTTTCTCAAGAAGTATTTATCGTTAAGTAATCCGCTTTGAGGGGTCATCCGTTGCCCTTAGATCTTCAACAAACTCTCCAGGCGCACCTTGAAGAAATTACCCGCGATCGCGATCCCTTCTTTGCCACCGCCGGACATTTTTACGTGCAGCATTATATTCACGAACAACTCTCTCAATGGGGCACGGTAGAAATTCACGAGTTTGAGTTTCGGGGTCGAAAACACCAAAATCTGATTCTGAATTTACCTGGAGTTCGGCAGCAGTCGCCGATTTTAGTGGGAGCGCACTATGACACGGTTCCCGGTTCGCCCGGAGCCGATGATAATGCAACGGGGGTAGCAGTGTTGCTAGAACTAGCACGGGCGATCGCCACTGATCCGGCTCGCTTTCCCGTGCGGCTCGTAGCTTTTGACCTGGAAGAACTGGGAGTGGGCAGCAAAATTTATGCAGAAGCACTGCGGCAACAAGGGCAAAAACTCCGGCTGATGATTTCTTTGGAAATGCTGGGATATTGCGATCGTCGTCCCCATTCCCAACGCTACCCTGCCCCATTTCTCCAGCGCCTTTACCCCCACACTGGCGACTTTATTGCCCTCATTGGCAATTTCAAAACGATGCCAGATCTCATTCGCCTCAGCCGCAGTATGGGTCAATCTGTTCCGTGCGAGTGGTTGCCTGTTGATAACCGAGGAATGCTGCTGCCCGATACCCGGCGCAGTGACCACGCACATTTCTGGGATCAAGGCTATGGGGCAGTGATGGTTACTGATACGGCAGATTTGCGGAACCCGCATTATCATCGGGAGAGCGATCGCCTGGAGACTTTAGATCTCTCTTTTTTGACAGAAGTTTGTCAAGGTTTAATTCAAAGCATTCGTTCGCTGTAACTATGAATAAATTTCGTCTAATTGCAACAGCGTATTTAATAAAACATTAGCACCGTGAATACATTGCTCAGGCGACGTATATTCTTCTCCTGAATGACTGACTCCGGCTTCACTGGGTACAAAAATCATGCCCATATCAGTAAAGCGTCCAATTTCCAAAGCATCGTGTCCGGCTCGGCTCGGCAGATGACAGTAACTCAGGGCAAACTGTTGACAGGTTTTCTCGATCGCTTGCTGCACTAAAGCCGCTGCTGGAGTAGGCTCCACAACTAGGATGGGACTGACGGTGATTTGAGTGTGAGTCTGAGTGGCGATCGCTTTTAGCTCTTGATCCAACAATTCTTTCATTTCATCCAGGCAAACTTGCGACAGATCCCGCATATCTACCGTCAGTTCGACCTGTCCTGGCACAATGTTGACCGCATTCGGGGCAACCGTCAAAAAGCCCACCGTTGCCACAGGCTGGCTCGGCATTTTCAGGGCGATCGCTTGCACAAATAATACGATTTGAGCCGCTGCCACCAGAGCATCCTGCCTGGAATCCATGGGGGTAGTCCCCGCATGATTAGCCTGCCCCATGATGCTAATGGCTTGACGCAACATTCCGACCACGCCTTGAACAATGCCAATTTGTTTCTGCGATCGCTCTAAAACCGCCCCTTGTTCCACATGGAGTTCAATGAATGCCGCGATATCCTCTCTTGTTCGTTTTGCCGTGCCAATCTCCTCCCAGTTGCCGCCAATGCGCTCTAGAGGCTCTGCCAAAGAATTATCTTTAGGCTTGACCATGCCTGCCATCGCCTGACAGCCAATCATTGAACTTTCTTCGTCAGTAAACACAATCACTTCAACGGGATGGTTCAGATGAATATTATTTTCCCGCAGCACCCGCACCACCTCAATCCCTGCCAGTACGCCTAATGTCCCGTCATACTCCCCACCAGAGGGCACCGTATCAATGTGCGATCCAGTTGCTAAAGAAGGCGCTCCGGCTCTTTGCCCTGCATAGGTGCCAATGAGGTTACCTGCTGCATCGGTGCGAACTGCCATCCCCGCTTCCACCATCCACTGCTGAACTAAATAGCGTGCCTGTAAATCTTCGGGTGTAAAAGCAAGACGACAAATATTGCCATTGGGTAACCGACCGATTTTTGCCAAGCGGGTAATGCTGGCGTTGAGGCGATCGCCATTTACTGCAATCATTGAAAGAACTGCCATGTTTGACTTCCTGAGTTTTGATTGGGGTCGCTTATTCTCCTAATTACTATTGCTTCAACCCGAAAAATTAAGTGTCCTATTGATCACAGATTCGTTGCACCAATGCGCTTACCCGCAATGATTAAGCCCCGCTTTGTGCCTTCTAAAACCGCAATCTCTGCTAAATGACCCATCGGTTCAAAGCCAAAAGAAGTAAATAAGCGCTGGCTGGCAGTGTTGTGATCAAAATACATCGCTAGAAGCGTGGTGATTCCCAAACTGGGGCAATGATCGATCATCCGCTGGACTAAAAGCGAGCCGTAGCCTTTGCGTTGGTGCTGGGGCGCAATGTAAAGGCTGACCTCGGCTGTGGCATTGTACGCAGGTCGTCCACCATAAAAAGAAGTTAGCCCGATCCAAGCGGCGATCGCCCCATCTACTTCTAAAACCCAAAGCGGACGCGATGGATTATGCTTGGCAAACCACTCTTGCCGACTCTCAACGGTAATCGGTTCAGTATCGGCAGTGGCGGTACGGCTGGGAATAGAGGCGTTGTAAATGGCAACAATAGCGGGTAAATCAGGGGCGATCGCGGGGCGAATTTCCATGTTTTGTAGTACTTAAAGTAAAAAGCGCGATCGCACTAGTAGTCTGTCAAGGATGGAGTGGGTGGAGGGGTGGAGGGGTAGATGAGTGGAGGAGTGGAGGGGTAGATGAGTGGAGGAGTGGAGGGGTGA
>JAAUPA010000253.1 GCA_012034615.1 Leptolyngbyaceae cyanobacterium CSU_1_4
ATTTATTGAAAAAAGAAAAAATTCTCTATTCTTATTCTTTCGTTCGGTGTGGGCAGGCATTTGTCCAAGGTCAAACATAAGAATGCATGTTACAAGGTTTTTCTCTAGCAAATAGATCAGCCCTGCTCCAGAATGGGGGATTTAGGGGGCGATCGGCACAATAGCCTCTCAAGGATTGATACTTCCATTCCGCAATGCCACAACTTATAAGCTTTGCACTAAACTTTGCTGAATTTGCTCTTGCATCTGCTCCCAGCTTTTTGCCGGTTCCTGACAACTCAATCCCTGGCAAACCAAGGCAACGGCACCCTCTGGCAATTCTGTTGCTAACTGTTGCACCACCGTAGGCAAGTATTGTCGGTTTAAGCCAACCGTTGCCGGAAGCGCTCGAACCAGAATCGGGTGGCACAGCCAGTCGAGGGCAGAAAAGAGGCTGGGCAAGCTTGGGGCGATTCTTGCAGGATACGAGCAAAAGACTGAAGCGCTTGTTCAGCCCGATCGCGATAGGACCAATCTTCTGTGGCAAGGGCAAGCCGCACAAGGTTGGCGATCGCCACGCCATTGGCTGCGGGAGCTGCAGTATCATCGAAGCTGCGCTCCCGCACCACCAAATTGGCGCTGGCATCCGTGTTGTAATAACCCCCAAGCTCAATACTCCACAAAAATTCATCAAACTCAGCTTGAACTTCGATCGCGTGGGTTAGCCAATGCCGAGAAGGGGAGAAATTAGCAGGGAAAAGAGCCGCTTGGTCAAGATCAAGGAGAGCTTTAATCAACAGGGCATAGTCTTCAGATTGGGCAATGACCGCCGCATGACCGTCATAGCTCAGACGATGCAAACGCCCCCTTGCAGCGTGTTCAGATCGCCCATCCTGCCACTGGTGATCAAGAATAAATTGCGCAGCCTGGGCAGCGAGGTCAAAATACTCTGGTTTTTGAAAAACAACCGCTGCTCTGGCTAAACCCGAAATCATCAGGCTGTTCCAAGCCACGATCATTTTAGTGTCTGTAACGGGGGGAATCCGTCCTGCCCAAGGGTGGGTTTTGGCTTCTTGATTATTGTGAGCGGGCGGAAATATCGCAAGATTAGATGCGCCATAGCGAACGGCAAACAGCTTTTGCAGAGAAGCTTCTATCGTTTCAGGAAGGAGTTCTGAGCTTTGACGTTGCAGAACGATGCGACCCTCGAAATTGCCCTGACGAGTGAGGTTGAAGTGAGTCGCAAGTTCTGCTAATTCATCAGCCGTCAAAATTTGTTCTAGTTCGAGATAGCTCCAGATATAAAAGTTGCCTTCTTCCGGCTCAACCGCTTGGGGTGTTGCAAAATTATCGGCATCTTGGGCGGCATAGAAGTAACCCTGGGGAGCGGTCATTTCGCGCTTAAGCCAGGTCACGGTGTGGGCGATCGCCCGTTCAAAAGCGGGTTCTTGAACACCAGCGCTCCATAAATCAGCCAGGTATTCCACAATTTGCCCATTGTCATAGAGCATTTTTTCAAAGTGGGGAACCGTCCACGTTGGGTCAACGGTATAGCGATGAAAGCCGCCGCCCACCTGGTCGAAAATTCCGCCTAGCGCCAGATCTAGCCCCCGCTGCCGACCCACCGCCAGCGCATCGTAACGAGGGTCTGGAAAATTAAAGCGGCTCGATCGGAGCGAAGTTGCCGCATAAGGAATCATGGGAAAGCTGGGTCCCATGCCTCTAGAACTCAGAATACCAGTGCTGTACTCCAATCCAGTCTGCAAGAGGTCGCCACCCAAATCACTACTGCCGATCCGGGTTCGCTGCTGAAGGCGATCGAAAATTTCTCCTTTGACAGTTTGCAGTTTTTCGGCTTCGGTGTCGTAAAAATGACGAATGGCTTGCAAGGTTTGCAAAAAACCAGGTCTGCCATACTTTGGTTCGACCGGAAAGTAGGTGCCACCGTAAAAAGGAAGGCGATCGTCGGGCGATAGAAAAACATTGAGCGGCCAGCCGCCTTGCCCCGTCATGGCTTGCAACGCTTGCATATAAATGCTATCAATGTCGGGGCGCTCTTCGCGATCAACCTTAATGGGCAAAAAGTTGGCGTTCATATAATCGGCGATCGCCCCATCAGAAAACGCCTCGCCCTCCATCACAGTGCACCAATGACAGCTAGAGTAGCCAATCGACAAAAAAATCGGCTTGTTTTCCTGACGCGCTTTTTCCAGAGCTTCTTCGCCCCAAGCCCACCAATCAATTGGGTTTTCAGCGTGCTTCCGCAGATAGAGGCTTTGAGATTGTGCAAGGCGGTTAGTCATAGAAACTGGATAGATCTTAATAAAACGTTATCAATCCCCTCTCCTAATTCACCCACAGTACCATGCCGATAATCTCACAACTGCTCTCGAAAGAGAGAGGAAACCCGTCATTTTTGAGGTGTTTTCCCGAACTTTTTTCTTTCAAAGTTTCCTGAGATTTTTACATTTTGCTCGCTAAAATTAAAGATAAGATCGAGCGTCTCCTTCATGAGGCGTCTCGCTCCTCACACCTAAACTGTTCCTGGTCAAAAGCTGGGAACTTTTTTTATGGATCTGATGCTGGACTTGCGGCTGGGTTGGCTCGGCGGCTCAACCATAGGGGAAACTGTGCGATCGCCTGTTGAATTTTTTGATACGTGGGTTGCACTTGGTGTGCTAATTCTAAGACGCGATCGGGCTTGAGTTCTAGCTTGTAACGATGGCGATCGAAATGACGAAATGTACGATATTCATTCAGATCTAGCAAGAGCGAACCCTGCCAAAGCGGCGGACGACCCTGTGCTCCTGAATCCGCAACTTGGCGCAAAAGTTGCTCATGCCAGTTAGAGCCCTCTGGAATACCACCCTCTAAAGCAATGGCAACTCGTTCGCTAATGCGTTCACAGCCCGTGTAAAAATCAGTAATATAGCTGGCCAAGGCTGGGATTAAAGCAATGTCTGGAATCGTGTCGGCTTGATCTAAGAGAGTATTTAGAACCTTAATCAGGCGCTCTAGTGCGGCCATCTCATCGTCAATATGGAGCTTGAGGGCGAGGTCGGAATGAGGGGGCATGAATGGCGGTTGCAAAATTCGGCTCCGAACTTGAGGGGAAACCTGTTCTAGGTCAACGAGGTCAAATTTTAACCAGTCAGGCATGACTAAAGCAAGCTGCTGATGGGCTTGCCATAATGCCTCATCGGAGATGCCACTGACCGCTAAATCGAGGTCAGATTGCCAGTGCCAGGGCGCATCGCCTCGCAGAGAACCAAACAGAATAGTTTGGGTTGCTCCGAACTCTTGCTTCAAAATTTGGGCACACTGTTGCGCCACCGCGATCGCTTCTTGACGGCGGTGTTCTAGCAAATCAGGTGAATGGGCTAACATCATGAGCTGACATCATGGATCAATCCTAATTGATCAATCTTAAAGCAACTGATTGCGCTCAGGAGCCCCTAATCGATTGAAGCGCTCATTTGCCCGATCGCCGGGCTGAACACTAGCCGGAATTGGCGCGGGAACTCCCCACTTTTGTTGTAAGCGTTGCAGCAGCACATCTTGTTGATTGTGAAAAATGCCCAACTCGCCTGCACCATTATTAATAATAGTGAACCAAACTAAGCCCCGATCGCGCGTGGGCACCACTCCGGCTAAGGCACTCACTTCATTTAAAGTGCCAGTTTTAACCACTGCATGGACAGGAATCGATCGCCCCTTCAACGTTCCCACATCTCGACCCATGACTGGAAATAAATTGCCGACATTTAACTGCTTATCTTGCAAATAACCCTGAATCGTCAGCATCATTTGAGTCACCGCACGGGGCGAAATTTGATTGTTCGTACCCAGCCCCGAGCCATTTTCCAACGTCATTTCGATCGGCGGCACCTGAGCCACCTCGGCTGCTTTCCGGGCAACAGCAGGCGCACCTCCCAACAAATCCGCCATCATTTCCGACATGATATTGTTGCTGTAAATGTTCATTGCCTTCAAAAGGCTGACCAGTTGCATCGACTGATGGCGCACAATCGGTTTGGAGGGCGGCAGGGTTTGGATAAACCGCACTCCGCCGTCAATTTTGACCTGGGGGCGGGGCGTTCCTCCAGGCATCTGTTCAAATTGCGCCCTCGCCTCCCCCTGCCATAAGCCTGCATCAAGCCCCTGTCTCAACAAGTTTCCTGCAATGCTAGGATTCACTTCATAATTCATGGCAAAGTTGCCCGCAATGAGCAAGTTACCTGCCACCCGCTTGATCCCTGCCTGGTTCAGGGCATTCCCCAGCGCCACGGCTTCTTCCCACACAACAAGGGATCTCCCTCACCCTGCACAATCAAATCACCCCTAAGCACGCCGCCCTGAATTGACCCAGTGGTGCTCACTAAAGTGGTGAACTGATGATCTGCGCCCCAGGTTGATAATGCCGCGAGGGTGGTAGCAACTTTGGTTAAAGAAGCCGCTGGAAGGGCGGTTGTTCCTCGGTGGTCGGCAAGCATCTGGTTGTCTTCCTGGATCCAAATGCCCTGCGCATTAGCAGAGTAACCCAAATCGCTGAGGGCATTGAGCTGTTGCTGAATCATCGCCTTTGCCTCAGGGTCGGGCTGAGTGAGCGATCGCAGCAACGCTGAGTTCAAAAATGCCGACCAAGGCACAGCCTGGAGCGGCTCGACCTTGGGCGAATGGTTAAGAAAGAGAGAAACTAAACTGGAAGCGATGCCTGAAGCAATGCCTGAAGCGATGACTGCTAACACGAAGAACTGCCTTTTTGAAATACTAAACCTTTAATGATCAATACAAATGATCAATACATAGGATAGTGCATAGTTTAGAAAGTGGGGTTCTTCAAGCTGACCTCCCCTTGATTTTCAATGCAGATTTCGTTGCAATCCGTCAATCTTCACAACATGGCAAAACCCGATCAAAATCAAGTGCTCCGTCAACTGCCCATTGGTGTAGGAGCGATCGCCGGAACGCTGCTGATGGTCAACCGCCTCCTCACGTTCGATTTAACCAACTCTCAATCCCGCTCCGATGCCCTCGGCATTATTATTAGCGCTGTCCTCATCCTCACAGGGCTGCTCTGGCAAAGAGTTCAGCCCAAGCCTCCTGATGCAGTGGTGTTGGTGGGAGAAGAGGGCTTTGAGTGGGCAAAAGATTTGCCTGAAGCAGCCCAAACTGAGTTGGCGTGGGCATCTCATTTATTGCTAACCAATACCGTAACGCGATCGCTGGTAGTTTGGTATGACGGTAAAGTGCTGTTGCGGCGAGGTGTCCTCAGCCCCACGGCAGAAGTCAAACCTGGGGCGATCGTTCAGCGAGTGTTATCAACCCAAAAGCCCGTTTACTTAGTCAGCCTAAAAAATTTATCCAGGACGAGTAGAGTTTGACTATTTACCCGAAAATACTCAAGGGGTCATTTGCCAGCCCATTGGCGATCGGGGGGTGCTGGTGTTGGGTGCAAACGCTCCGCGTAGCTATACCCAGCAAGATGAAAATTGGGTGACTGGCATTGCAGACAAGTTAGCCCACACCCTCAGCCAAACTTCAAGCTAAAAGCGAATTGAGGGAGAGGACTCTTTAAGGCTTCCTAAGCCGCCCCTGGCGGAGCATAGATCACCCGAATCCAATACGCTTCTTTCTTGCCCGTCGCTTCAAACGTTTGAGACATCACGTCTTGCAGCGCTATCTCGTCAAAAATGGCATACCCTGAGCTTCGCAAAAGTGTGGGGTTGGGGGCAGGCTTACCGGTTTCATCCACCAGCACCGCCACGATCGCCGCTCCAGACAAATTGCGATACCCCGCCACATTGGGGTAAGAGCCATTGATCTCGCCCTGCTGAATGGAACCCGTCACCGGACGATCGCCCCCTAACCAGGCTTGCCCCAATTCCGCCCATTTTTGCCCTGCCTGCACATAGTCGCTGTCGCGGGTGCCATTTTCGTTGTAAGTTAATTTGTTCCGAAGTTCTTGGTTCCGAGCCAGCAATTCTTGATTAATTTGAGCCTGCGATCGTTCAATGGGGGATGGACTTGCCGCGACCGGTGCCCCGTCGCCACCCAATGCCTCAGCGCCGGGTGTAGCACTCGGCTGCGGCGAGGGCGTGGGCGTGGGAGAGGACGGCACTGGAGTGGGAGTGGGAGTCGGCTGAGCGGGGGGGCGAGGGGGAGGCTGAACCGTTATCCTAGGCGGAATGTAAGGAATGAAGGGTGCCTGAGTCTGGGGAACTGTAAAGGTGGGGGCGGTATTGCCGATGGGAGGAAATTGAAAAGAAGAGCCAAATCCCCATAAAGAGCTAGAGGGCGTATTGAAGGCAGGCAGGGGGGGCAGAGTCGTGGGGGAGAGGGGGGAAGACACTTTAGGCAAAGGCGGAAGAGAGATGAGAGGCAGGGGGTTTGAGCCAAAAGGGGGGTCAAAATAATTTCAGGGGGTTTTGAAAATTGGGG
>JAAUPA010000254.1 GCA_012034615.1 Leptolyngbyaceae cyanobacterium CSU_1_4
CCCGCTCCCACACTTCATCCGGCAGCAAATATTTGGGGTCAATTTCTGTAAAGGACATGGGTCTGCAGACTCCAAAACTCAGTCCCTATCAGTCTCTCATATAATCAAAGGTTTTCGGATAGGTTCTAAGCCGCGATCGAAAACCGGATCATTGTACAGATATTCAAAATTGAACGTCACGGTTGTGTTATCACTGATGTCCCACGTTAATACTGGGGCGACAAAGAACCGTTCTGTGTGATTATAATCTCGAAAACTGCCAGAGTTTTGATAGGCAAGGTTAAGACGATATCGCAAATCACCATTGTTGGCGATCGGGCCAGAAATATCTAATTCCGGGCGATAAAAACTAAATTGCCCACCTGTAAATTCAAACGAGTAGTAAGGCTGATCAGTCGGCTGTTCCGTGATGATATTGATGATGCCACCGGGTTGGGCTTGCCCAAACAAAACAGAGGACGGGCCCCGCAAAACTTCTATTTGTTCAATATTAGCCGGATCAGAAATGCTGTAAAAATCGTTGTCCCGAAAACCATTTCTAAAATTTCCTTCTTGCTCAAAGCCTCGAATTCTATAAGCACCGCCTTCACCGCCACCATAATTTCCTTGGCGCGTCACACCGCTGACATTTTGAAGTGCGTCTTGGAGGCGAGTCACTTGTTGATCTTCTAAAACTTGGCGGGGAATGACTTGAATAGATTGGGGAATGTCTCGAATGGGCGTATCTGTGCGGGTTGCCGTTGTAGCACTCGATGGATTATAACCCTCATCCTGTTCACCCGTCACCACAACCTGAATGTCCTCTTCATTGGTGTCTGCCCCTTCCGTTCCCGGCACCACACTCAATACCAATCCTCGATCGCCCAGGTTTACCTCTGCTGTGGGTGGAGCACCTGTTCCTGTGATTGCAACTCGCACTTGGTTGCCTGGTAAACGGGTCACATTAACTAGGGCAATCCCCTCTATTGGATTACTCTGCGAATACTCATTTGCATCGGGTAACGCCAGCACTGCATTGGAAAAATCTGCGATGAAAGCATTGCCGATCGATCGCGTCATTGGCGTGAGCACATCCCCCTCTGTCGTTTCCAACACCACCTGCAAACCTGATCCGGTTGTTTCTACTCGCACTCCTGTAATTTGTACCAGAGATTGAGCAATGTCGGTCATCCAGTCCTCTACCGTGGTGGCAGGTTGATCCGGTTCACTAAGAGATTCACTAAGAGGTTCTAATTCACTGGGGGGAGCGATCGCTGCTGTTGAAGTCGATGCAAGAGACGATTCACCTAATGCCTCTGGAGTTGTGTCTGGAGTTGTATCTGGAATTGTGTCTGGAACTGTTATATTTGGGGCTGCAATCTGCGGGTTTGTAATTTCCTCGGTTGCCCGCACAGGTCGCATTTCCACAGCCAACGCACTGAACACCAAAAGACTCACTAAGAAGGGCGATCGCCCAGCATCTTTAGCAAAAAACTTGCCATTACTCCAATTCTTCAAACTGATTCCCATCGATCTTCCCACACCTTTAAGATGAACTAGCAACTTTAGTATTACTAAGAACTATTCTCAAAAAGATACTGGCAAACCGACCCACATGGGTATTAGCGATCGCTCTCATCGGGATCATTTTGCGCCCTAACCGGATTTTTTATTCCAGAGCCTACAACGGCATCTGATCTGGGTCAATGCCCTGAGCTTTCAAAATAGCCGCCAGTCGTTCTGCCCGCTGGTGCTCCTGATCTGCTCGTTGGCGCTCCTGATCTGCTCGTTGGCGCTCCTGATCTGCTTTCTCGTCACCTGTCAACAGCATTGTCCCATTGGCATCGCACCAGCGTAACCAAGTTTCTTGCCGTCCTTCAAACTCTCCTTGCCAGAGGGTTAAACCAAGATTCACCTGCTCTAGCCACGGGTCAGATCGCTCTGTATAGTGCAGCCCTCGCAGTTCGTAAAGACGGAGCGATCGCTCCCCTAATTGCTTGGCTGGGTCATAGACAATGTAATAGCCCACTCGCATCTGGGCATAGATCTGAAGCTTAGCAGCCAGTTCATTACCAACCCGGTTTGAGACAATTTCCAGCACCAGTTCCGGGGGCTTGCCAAAATTCCACATCAAATAGCAGCGATTGGGCTTTTCCCACCAGTCTGTGGACACCTGGACATCTAGGCTAATAAATAGATCAGGCACCACTGCGGGCTGACTAACGGCATGATAAATACCAACATTAGCCTCAGCTAAAAACGGCTCTGTCCGCCAGGAACTACTGTAGAGACTACTGACGAGCAACCGCTGCTGTTTAGCCGACGCAAAATTATCCACCGGCGTATCATCCTCGGTGATGAGTAGATTAGGGTCTGGAAAGGTCACCTCATTAGCGACCACTAGCGGGTTGGTCATAGGAACTCCTGCCTCTGCCAGAATTAGTCTTAATTGTAGAAGATTCTGTAGAAGATTCTTCGTAAGCGATCGCTCTGATCCATTCTGAGTTTTCCAATTTGTGCTTTGCCTTAACCAGATTTTTTGCCTAAGAGATAGGCTTTTGGGTTGATGCCAAACTGTTTACGAAACGCGGCAGCAAAACGACTCTGATTGGCGTATCCCACGGTTTGAGCCACCTCTCGAACATTCATCCGGCGATCGCTCAAGAGTTGCCGAGCCGTCTCCATGCGATATTGATGAATATAGCCAAACACTGTAATACCAAAAATCTGCCGAAAACCAAGCTTCAACTTAAAATCATTTAGCCCCACCTGACGCGCCAACTCCATCAAAGAAGGTGGATCATCAGAATGTTCTGTAATGATCTCCCGTGCTAAATAAAGGCGATCGATGTCGTCAGGGTTAAGCGAACACAGCGGTGATCTGATGTATCTATCCCCAGCTTTAACTTGCTCTAATTTCAGAGCGATTAACTCTAAACATTTGCTTTCTAAATAAACCTGTCTGGTTTTACCCATAAACGGACAATCTAGAATTTGATCTAATGCCGATCGCATGGCTGGCGTAATCAAATTGAGGTCGCAAAATGAGGATTGATCATCATCTTCAATTAATCGCTGAACCCCAGCAGAGAAGCTTTCTAGCTCTTCACCAATGAGTTGCTGGAGTTGATCAGGAGACTGTAAATGGATGTCTATTTTTAAGATAGGATCATCTGCATAGGTTTCCCATATGCCTTCACCGTCATAAGATCCCCAATTGATAAAACTTTCGCCAGTTCGTTTCTCGCTGCGATTACCAGAAATATTAAATCCAAACTCCCATTCAGTTCCAGCAGAGTTATCCTTGACGAACACATCATCCTGAAGTTGATAATCAAAGATAGAGAGCGACATTCCTCGCAATGGAATTGAACGAATCCAACCACAGCCTAGTAGCGGAGAAATTACTTCCAGCCTTTCAGAACTGCCTGAACAGGTTAACGCTTCAGGTGTAGGTTTATGCTCTTGCCACAGATCTTTATAATCTACCTGGGAGAGTGTGATGGTCATGGTTGTTGCGATCGCGTGTTTAAGGACGGGTTTATAGTTGTGAACTAATAGAATTTATTCTCAACTGCTTGGTCAGCATAGTCAAGCGATTAAGCTCGCTACATTAAAGGTTGCACATTTTTGGAGCTAGCACTCAAGAGCTTTGAGAAGTGCGATCGCTCATCGTTTTGGAGGGTCAGGCGATCGCCGTATTCCACCACCTGTCCGTGTTCTAGAATCAAGATTTGGTTGGCTTGTTGAACGGTGGTTAATCGATGAGCAATAATGATGCCCGTGCGGTTATGAAAAAGACGCGCGATCGCTCGTTCAATTTGGGTTTCAGTAATGGGGTCAAGCCGCGAAGAAGCTTCATCAAGAATGACTAAACTCGGTTTTTTGAGAAATACGCGAGCAAAAGCTAACAATTGGGCTTGTCCGGCAGAAAGTCCGCCGCTATCTGCACCCAGTTGGGTCTCTAATCCATTCGGCAAAGCGTTCATCCAGTCGTTCAATCCCAGTTCAAATAACGTTTCCAAAATTTCGGTATCGCGGATTTGTGGATCAAAAAATGTTAAATTATCCCGAACGCTAGCTTGAAATAATTGCACATCTTGCGTCACTAACCCCACGCGCTGCCTTAGCTCGGAAAGAGGCGTTTGGGCGATCGGAATATTTCCTAAACGAATCTCGCCTTTCTGAATATCGTAGAGCCGTAGGAGTAACCGAGCGATCGTACTTTTGCCGCTGCCTGTGCGTCCTAAAAGCCCCAGAACTTGACCGGGAGGCAGGTGAAGGCTGAGGTTTTGAAGTTGAGGCAGGGGGAAGACGTGAGAATTAGGAACGTTAATATTTTCCCCATTTTCTAATGCCTCGTAGCTAAACCAAACCTGCTTGAATAAGATCGATAATGCACCTGGCGGTAAAAATAAGTTACCTGTATCGTTAAGTTTACATTCCACATTTAGTAATTCTCGAATGCGATGAATACTAGCTTCGACTTGCTGAAGTTCTTCTAACTCTTCACGGATGCGTTCAATCGGTTGATTCAGCAAATTGGTGTAATGAAAGATTAGGTAGGCGGTGCCAATGGTAATTGCGTTTTGGTTCCAGAGGTAAGCAGAAATGATCAGAGCGATCGCATTTCCAACAGTAAATAATCCCACTGAAGTTGCCCACAAAACCGTACTAGCAAATCGAGCTTTTTGATAAACGGGTAACCAGCGTTGTAAAATCTCGTGAAACCGATATAAAACATAGCTCACTGCTCCGTTCGCCCGAATATCTTCTCTGCCTACCAAATGTTCTCCTAAAAACCCAAAAAATTCTGCCCCAATCTGCCGATATTCTGCCCAAGGCATCACAGCAAACGATCGCAAACTCAACAATGACGCGAGTGCCAAGCCCGAAAAAAGACTGAGGCTGAGTCCGGCTCGCCAATCCTCGAAGAACAATACAATCAAGATACCGATTAGTAAAAAACCATTGCCTAGAACGTGAATCACCAACTGCGAGAAGAACCGAGACAGCATCGTCACGTCACCATCGACTCGCTCTAGCAGTTCACCCGGAGAGTGGGATTTATGAAAGGATAAATCGAGCTTGAGGCAATGTTTCACCAAATCGGATCGGAGGGCATTGGTGGCAGTCCAAGCGACATTTTCGCCAAAGTAGGTGGCTGTAACGGTCAAAATTTGGGTCAGTAATGCCACGCTAATAAACAGCAGAGCCGCCATTAGGAGCGTTGGACTGGAGGGATTCGTAGTTGCCGTATCAATGAAATAACCCAGCAGTTGAGGATTAAGAATTTGTAAGCCAATACTTCCCAATAGGGCGATCGCCAACCACAGCACGCGATCGCCTTGGGGCTTGAGATAGTCTGCTAATAGATCACGATATTGCTTGAGGGGAAACTGCATTCATTAAAATATTTTGACCATAACAATTGAGGTACTACAATTTGAAGTACTACAATTTGGGGCAATGGTAGCTTAACGTAAAGAGCGATCGCTGAGAAGATGAAAATGAGCGCTAGACGGATTATTTTGATGCTTAGGCGGAATTTTTGTAGTTTTGCTCTCTACTCTTTACTGCTGCTTTCTCTGAGCACAGGTGGGATTTTAGCAACTTCACTAGATTGCAACACTTCAGGAAACTGCTTCCAGGGAATATCACCGCCGTCACTATTGAGGTAGAGTTCACCAAATTGGAGTAGCGCATTGGCTTCATTTGAGAAAACGTTGGTGAAGAGATAGGTGGCTTTATCGGAGGCGGAAAAGGCAACGGCGCAGGGATGACTACAAGTCCACAGACAGCCAACGGATTGGATTTCTAGTTCATCTCGCCGTGACCAGGTTTGATACAATGTTTGTACTTGGTTCAGCAGTTTGGAGCCATCAGAGGGGTCTGCGGTGTGTTCCTGTTCGGATTCTGGGTTGCAGGACTTGCAGATAAATAAGATATGGTTTGACACTGAGTTTATTCCTCGTTAAGTAAGTATTTGAACAAATTATTTCAGAATAAGATTAGCTCTCACAATATCGGTACTATACCAATGTTCTGCATCCACTAGATATACTTTGCCTTGTTTAACCGCTTCCAACTGAGACCAGAGAGGTTGGTTTTTTAATTGATTGACCAGATCTAAGTTATCTTTATCCATAGAAGAGATTACAAACATTGGTAGTGCTCAAGATGTAATGATAGAGAAAGTAGTTTCTTGATTGGTGGTCATGCCTACCTGCCCGCATTGGATGTCGGCTCGAACAGTGAAAAATGGTCGTATCCACAATGGCAAACAACGGTTCAAATATCCCCAGTGCGAACGACAGTTTGTTGAACATCCCCACAAGAAGGGGATCGACCCACCGACGCGAGAACTA
>JAAUPA010000255.1 GCA_012034615.1 Leptolyngbyaceae cyanobacterium CSU_1_4
GTTGCTTGAGCAGATGCATCCGGGGTGGTTGGATACAAGCAGGCAGCGGTGGCAGTATCGGCTGATAGTTGTGTCTAATTGGTTGGGTTGGTGGGTGGGCTAATTGTTGGGTTGGTGGGTGGGCTAACTGTTGGGCTGATTGGTGGGCTAACTGTTGGGTTGATTAGCGGGCGACAACAAGGCTTGGAGATGCGATCGCGCCCGAATCAAAGCAGTTGGAACTCATTGCAGAGCATGATTCGGACAACTTTATTCGCTTATCCAGGTGCCGTCATTCTTGTCTATTTCGTCTATTTCCTTAAAACGATCGCCAATGAAATTAGCAAAGGGCAGAATTGGGACATAATTATTGAAACACTTTGGAATATTGAAACAGTTTGGAAAAACCTTCCTGATAGCTTGACTTCAGGAGCTTCAGGGGCGCTATTCTTAGGTTTTATCGTAGGTGGTGTCGCCCTTATTCAACAATTTTGCCTCCGGCTTATTCTTGTTAGCAGCCACTCTGTTCCGTGGCGCTACGTCCGATTCCTCAACTACTGTGTCGAGCGCCATTTACTGCAACGAGTGGGCGATCGCTATCGGTTTTTGCACCGGGAATTGTTAGAGCATTTTGCGCGGAAACCTTAAATCGCCTCACCCATCCTTTACACCCCCGATTCTTGCTGCTTTTGATGGCGATAAATCACTCCTAGTAATAGTGTTCCCACCCCCATCAACAGCCATTCTCCTGGCTCTGGCACTGCCGAAACACTGTCAAAGGTACTCGGTTGTGGCAACTGCTGATCTTCGACCTCTCGGTTAAAGCGATCGCTCCCTGCTTCTGCCTTCTTCAAGTCTTGTTTCTGCTGATCATTCACCAACACAATCATGGACGAATAGGGCGTCACGAGTTGATAGCGCTTTGCCAACGTATGCACTGCGTCTAGCTCTTCAAGCTGATTGGGTTTAATCGCCTGACTGACTTGGGTGACCCATTGCCGAGCGGCGATCGGGGCAAATGCCTCATCAGTTTTTGCGGATGCATCGGGCGTTTTGCTGAGGAACCAGGCATAGCCATCCACCACGCTCAATAGCGAAGTGCCGTTGCCCAGAGTGGGCTGCGTGCCAATTCGCTGCATTATTTCTTGCACATTAGTAGAGATGCTGCCGCCACTGCTTTGAATTGCCTCCAGGGTGGCATCATCGTAGGCAGGTTGGAGTCCGCCGAGGTGGAGCAGCCAAAGGGGAGCAGGCATTGATAAAGCGGTTTGGCTGTTCTCGGTCAGTTCGTAGCTGCCGCGATCGGTAATCAGCACGACGGCATCATAGGGCGTTGTATCCCGCAGTTTTTGGAATTGCTCTAGCATTTGGCGAGGTTCTAAGCTGCCATAGAAGGTTGCCTCGGCTGCATCAAAGGTTTTCATACCGTCCCATTGAATGGGTTGAGCCGGAGAACTGGCAGTGAGGTACAGATCCAACTGATTTTTGGGCAGGATTTTTTCTTTTAGCCATTGAAAAGTTGTTTCAACTTCCGAGCGATGGGCGTTCATGCTGTAGGAACCATCTAATACAATGGCAATGCGATCGCCTTGGGGAAGGCTGTAGCGATCGGGAGTAAACGGTTTAGCCAAGATATTGCCGCCGTTGGGTAACGTAAATTGGTGGGCTACAGATTGAGCATTGTCTGCGGGAATAGCAGCGGGCAGCCACTGATCCTGCTTAGCAACAGCGTCGCCATTGACTTTTCGCTGGGTTTTATCTGTCCAATAAACGTTCCGCCGTTCGTTCAGCTTAGGCATGATCCAGCCTGTGTCCTGCTTCATCACCTTGTAAGTCATCCAGAGGTGCATTTTACCGTTCCCCAAAGCTGGGATTGGAAATGCCCGTAGCCGATAATTTTGTGCTCCCACTTGCTCAAGTAGTGCCGGATCAACTCGACGAGATACTTCTTGGTTATAGACCTGCTGGGCTGCACCTCTAGTAGAAACTTGGAAGGGAAAACTATCAGCACGATCGGCTGTATTGCCGAGCCACAGTCCGGTGACGACCGCGCTTTCGGGTAATGAAAAATAGTAGAGAATTTCTTCTTGATCTAAGGTTTGATTTTCGTACACTTCGTAAAGTTCAACTTCTGCCCAGTCGCCTTGAGGCTTAATTGTGATCTGCTGTTCTGCAATGTGTACTCGTCGTTCGTTAACATCCAGCAAACCAGCCTTTGCTTCTCCTCGGTTGAAGGTCGAGGCTATGGCGCGTTGAATGGCGGTGCTTTCTCCCCGAATGATAGGCGTGTCAAAAAATTGGGCGTATAGTTTTTCGGCTTTTGCCTGGTCTTGAGCAGTGCCGCTGTATTGAAAGGGATGAGTTAAGAAGTCATAAGCGGCTTGAACTTCCTGAGCATACTGTTCTGGCAGCTTTAAGTCATGATGGTAGGCATGGTAAAGAGAAGTGTCTTTAACCCGTGGATAGCGATAAGCGCTGAGGTAGGCGTTGAGTAATCCTTTGCGAATGACATTTGACTTTTGCACAAGCGCCTGCCGATCGCCCTCTCCTTGCGGCGGATTTTTAAGCAGGGCAAAGGCTGTGTCTTGCGGTTGTTGTTGCAGAATCAATAAGCCTATGATCCAGCGATCGCTAGCCCACTGACTAAGGCAGCGGTTTTTGGAATGCCGTATTTAAGGGTGACAGCCTGAACCGTTTTTCTCCACCCTTGCCCAAAAACCCATAACATCCCGAACGGCAAGCTCCCTAGCCCACCAACGAGCAAGGTTAATGGGAACATGATCAGACTGTAGACGAGTATAATTGGTAAATAGGTGACGATGAACTGAAGGAACGGTGGGATGAAGAAAAGAGCGATCGCCACCAAATAAATCGACAGCAACAGCATTAAGCTTAGACCCATTAAATGCCAAAGGTTTGCCTTCGTTTTAGAGTCGCGTCCTTTCACAAGCCAGTGAGTTGTGGCGATCGTGCTGATCAATCCTGTAACCAGTAAAAAAGAACTGGCGGGTGTTAAATCTCGCAGCACAAAGAACCGCAATAAACAAATTAATAATAATGGTGCTTCTACCGCGTAAAACAATTGGAAGAGAGACAGAGATGCAATCTTTTTGTTAGACTTAAGACCCGCGATCGCGCAGCCTGTTGGAACACCTATCAGACCCAAAAAAGGAATGAAAAAGTTTAAAGGAACTTGACCGATCGCTGCATCACTGATTAACGCCATGCCTAAAAATGGCAAAACGCCTACGTAAATGACGAGGAGCAACGAGGCATTAAATATCCAGAAGAAAATGTTGAACAGGAGGGTTAAACTCTTTTTCGGTGTAAGAGATATTGAACTCATGATGGCTCTCCCACGGGTTGAATTTGCGCCAGTGCATCATGGACTAGGGTTAGAAATGATTGAACTGGGGGTTCATCAGAACGATAAGGCTGATCAAACACAATGGACACCAGAGTCCAAGTTGAATCTTGGCGAAAGACCTCGCCCCAAAATCTCACAAAAAAATCATCAGTTGTCCGAGTGGCAGACTGAAACCAGTAAGTCGAAGTTTTCTGACCGTTGTCCAAGGTTAACCAACGTCCGGTCAGGGCGGGCGTTAATGCTTTACCAATCATGTGATCAATGTGGTACCCAAATGCTGTTAAGCACAATTCCGGCGCGTGGTGTGCTTGCCATGTGGGGCTGGTAACTAAGACGACAGAACCCGTTAAACCTTGAAATTGAAATCGTTGTTTTTGAGTCGTAACACCTGGATAATTAGCAAAGAACTTTTGTTCGTAAGGATTGAGGGCGATCGGCTGAGTTTGAATTAAAGTAGACCATTGGAGTTCTGATAAATCGACAATAGAGGGTGCGGTTCTTGGAGGATGGGGAATTAACGTTAGCGCTAGAATGCTGGTAATGAGGATGAGTGTGGCTTGAAGCGAAGAGGGGCGAGACTGTTTTTCTGGGTTCTGCTTTTCCCAATCCTGCTTTTTCGGGTAGTGCTTTGCCTCAGTATCATCATCATTTTTGAAAGAGGTAACGCTGCGATGACGTGGAACCCAACGCAGTAAAATCCAAGTTGTTAAGCTGGCGATGATAAAACCCATTAAGCCTAAGGGAACGTGGATCATCTCAGCTAGATCAGGCTGATGGAGAACGTGGGTGAGAACAACGAGGGTGATGATGCGGGCGGTGTTGGCGATCGCCAAAAACCTAAGTTAGCCACGCTGATGAACAGCCAACGCAACCCTATTCCCCGCCCCTCCAGCCAAGTTGCAGCCAGTAAAAACAACGTACCGGTCCACATACTTTTTAGCCCGCTGCAAGGGCTATCAACATATGCCACGCCTGTGTCAAGCAAAATAATATCTTCAGTAGAAATGGCGGGCACCTGCCAGAGGTTCAAAACAAATTCCACAACATGAGCCGTTAGCACTCGTGCTGGTGCGCCCAACCCCGTACTAAACTGCACCCCAAAAGGAAACAAACAGGCGATCGCCACCCCAAGGGGTAAGCCTTTGCGCCAAAGGGCAGGAGCCAGGAATAACCCCACCATGCCATACGTGCCCAAAATTAATAAAACCACAGGCAACTGCTCTAGGGCAATGAGCCAACGAGTGGCGATCGTCCCGGCTGCGCAGCCCAGCATCATTGCTAAGGGCAAAGCCCGTAAGGTGGGTGCCGAAAATTGAATCTGTTGACGATAATAAACGCCCAAGCCTAGCAGGAGAAATCCCCCAGCCCCCAACATTAATCCATTGAACACCGAAATTTCTTGTAAAGTCTGTGCTAGCCAATGCAGCACCCAGCGATTGAGATACAGCCAACTCCCCGCGATCGCCCCAGCGCTTAAAAGGCTCTGCCAGCGATCGTCTTCGGGCTTGGCATTCCAGCGAACCCAATGATTCTCTGTCATGTTTAAAGTACTCCTACTGAAGTTCATCAAGCGGTGAAGTAATTCTGATTAGCCCTGTATAGCAATCCTATTTGAACTGTGAGATTCCTTACCCGCCCTCATCCCCAACCCTTTTCCCAAGGCGGGTGAAGGGTGGCAGAATCAAAGTTCCTCTCCTGCTCTGGGATTTAGGGTGAGGGGAAACTCTGTGCATCTCACGCCTGATTTAGGATTGTTACAGTAATCCTAAATTATTGATAAAAATCTGTAGGTATAGCCAAGCAGAATGTATCCTACTTCAGCAGCTACAGGGCTTTTGCACCCATCAAACAAATGGGATTGCTCTCTGCCATTGCCAACGGATGCGCCCTGAACCCTTCTTTGGTAAGTAGACCGGTCTACTTAAATGTCAGACGTGTGAAAATATCAGACGTAGCATCTTGCCCGCAAGCGAGATGCTTGCCCACGGCTATCTGTAAATTAATCACGCCCACTTACCTTACTCCAATTAAAGCCTCTAAAATTCCAGAAAGCCACCCCTATCCCCCTATCCCTTCATCCTTAGGGAGTTTCAATAAAATAACGTACCGAACCACCCCCTTGATTCGATTCTCCAAGCTCAAGTTCACGACGTAACCCAAGAAATCGATCGTCTGAAAAAAAACAATCGCCGCATCCAGCGATTGCTTCTGTTAATGTCACTGATCCCTCTAACTCTGCCCTTCAGCCAACCCAAATTCTTTCGGGTCAAACCCATGAGTTTGAAGAATGTCAGCAATCTCTGCCAACTCTTCAGCACTAAAATCTCCGATCGCCCCAATCCCCGTCATCGCCGCTCGCAACAGGGCACTCTTTAAGCGATCGACTCGCTGGGTACTCGTCAGCACCGCCAACATCGCCGTAAATGCGCTGTTAGCTTTTAATGTACGAGTCGAAGCGTCATAGGCTTTTGCCCAAAGCTGGGAACCCGTGAGCGCTTCGGTTAATCCCCGCTAATTCTCCCCTGGAATAGTCGGCTGAGGCAGAACCCATTTCACGTTCTGCCTCCCAGAGATGCAATGAACTCGGCTGCTCCGGTCTAATGAGGATCTCTCGTTCCATTCCCAATAAGTTGTTCGATCGGTAGATTGGGCGCTTCGATCGCCGTAAACCCGACTGTAAATTATCAAGTTCCTGTGCGTTCAGAGGCGTGTTTGCTTCCTGTACAGACATCACGCCCACAAAGGGCTTGACTGTTTTCATCCGTTTTTGCCACCATGTATTCGCCAATTTGCTTCATGGCAGGTCGCAGGTTAGCCAGGTTCCCTTTCATGCGATGCAGCCCCCCCTTGAACGGCTGCATCGTCAACAGTGACGATAATTTCTGCCATCAATTTAATACAGGAGGAAACGTTACAGAGAATTGAATATTTTTTGCCATCGCGGAAGTCGCCTAT
>JAAUPA010000256.1 GCA_012034615.1 Leptolyngbyaceae cyanobacterium CSU_1_4
AGGGAAGAAGTGTCTCTAGCGGCATTGCCAACTTCACCACAGCCCCGCCAAAAATTTGTTTGCAACTACTTGTGCTAAACCTGCATTTGCCCTTAAGCTCATTAACACTGGTTTTTTGATACCAGTAGACAGGCTTAAGGTGAGGACGCTGGCTAGAAGTGCGGCAAACACAACTAACCAGCTAACCTGACTTTCTGAGTAAGCAGAAAGCTAGGCTGTGACGATTTTATCGTTTCACCTCGCTAATGTTAAACAAGTGGTTGGGCAACCACGCCTTAAGCTTTTCTTCTCTACATCAACATTAGCGAGGGAAATAGTGATGACTACAGAGTTCAACGAACTGCTGCCGATGCCTCATGGCGACAAAGCACAGGTGTGGATTGTTGGAAGCCGGGAGCAGGTAACGCACTTAATCAACGAGTTTTACGTCAAGAAGATCGCCAGCGATCGCGTCTCTTTCACGCCGATTGTGCCTGCTCCGTTTGCCAATGGGAAGTACATGAGTGTGTTAGTGAGATAAGACAGAGCTTCAGGGGCGATCGCATTGAATGTTGTCGCCCTTGCAGAAGCGATCGGGGGGTTTCCATTGCCATTGCAAAGTCACCCAATGCCATTGTGATGCGATGCAGTGCCATTGTGACTCAATGCATTGTGATTGTCGGTCGATGCAGTGCCATTGTGATGCGATGCAATGCTATTGTGACTCGATGCAGGGCGATCGTAGAAGAGTTCCTTACAGGCGATCGCCCTCAATTCTGATGCGATCGATGTCAAGCTGAACCTACTAAGATGACAAGCGATCGGGGTGGAGTGAAGAAATCATTTCGGGGTTTGAATGGAATGAAGAAAAAGCCCAAGGCAACCTGATTAAACATGGAATCTCGTTTGCCGAAGCTGCTACCGTTTTCAACGATCACGCAATGTCTCATCATGGACGATCCACAGCACTCGTTCGGCGAACTCCGGTTCCTGATTCTAGGATATTCCGTTGTTGATAGACTGTTACTAGTTGTTCATTGCGATCGTGGCAACACCATCCGCATCATTAGTGCACGACCTGCAACATCATCAGAGAGGCGAACCTATGAACGAGGATACTAAATCCAATCTAGATACCGAAATGCTAGACGAATACGACTTTAGCCAAGCAGTTCGGGGCAACCCCTACCCACAATTGCACCAGGCAAATATTAAAATCGAAACAAAAGAGGGCGACCCTCTCAGTATCTCCGCAGCAGCGCGCATCGTTCAAATTAAAACCGTCGAAGTCACGGCAACAGTTGCACCTGATGGCAAAGTAACTCTGCAACTTCCCCCAGAAATCACACCCGGCGAACACCACATTACTTTACTCATTCAAGAAAACTTGATGCCTCAAACCGCTTGAGCTTCCAAAAGCAGCTCACTCGGCTCTCAGGCACATCCTGTGGTAACACAACCCAATGAACCAAAACGTCAGTTGTGTCATTTCGTGAATCCAAGAGGCGATCGTAGATTCATAGATATGAATAGATTCGGGCGATCGGTAGAATAGAAGAACTAGCTATCGATTTCACCTGTTTAGCGATCGTTTGGAAAATAGATGATGCCAACCTACGAAGACGTTTTCACCCTAGCGCAACAACTCAACGCTGTTGAACAAGCTCGTTTGGCAGAAGCATTGATGTTGATTCATCAGCCCACTCAGACCGAAAATCATTTAGAGCCATCCAGTCAAACTTTAATCCTCGACAGCCTAAAAGCTCGTCTTCAAACCATTCCGCCCGAAGTTAGCCTGGTCGATGAACTCCTTGCAGAGCGTCGAGAGGCAGCAACAAAAGAGGAGCAGGCGTGACTCAAAATGTTCGCTGCATCTTAGATGCCTCAGCTCTACTAGCCATGCTAAACGATGAACCCGGTGGGGCATCCGTTGAACCTTATCTAATGGGGGCAGGTGTATCTAGCGTCAATTGGTCTGAAGTTATCCAAAAGCTTCTAGCCAAAAACGTAATCACGACAGGGATGCAAGAAGATTTTCAGAAGCTTGGTTTAACGATATTGCCGTTTACAACAGAACAGGCAGAACTTGCGGCGAACTTATGGACAACAACTAAACCTTTAGGCTTGTCATTGGGCGATCGGGCTTGTTTAGCCTTAGCGATCGCATCAAATCTTCCAGTAGTCACTGCTGATAAAGTCTGGAAAGATTTAAATTTGCCTATTGTAGTGCAGATGATTCGATAAAAACCTAGCCAATTTAGAACAGTTACGATCGCCAGTTCCCTCGCAACCCAAAAATCAGGCAAGCGACCCATGCGGCAACGGCAAAGCCACGCCCTGCGAGATACCTGTAAGGGATCGCTCCTCAGAAGCAGATTCCAAAAACCTGGATCAGAGCGATCGCCTTCATAGAACAACTAAGCTAACCTAGTCCTCAACTCTACTTCGCCCCAGCCGTCCACCAAGCCAGCGCATAAGGCTGCACCTGCTCATTAGCGCGATCGCGGTACACCACCCGAATTTTGTACTGCCCTGCTGTAGGCACTGGATGGAAAATATGCTCCACGCTATCCACCTCACTCACCGAAGACCAGATGTTCTTCTTCGTATCGCTATCCTCTGCCCGCATCAGATAAATATCTAGGTTATTCAGACCACCGTCGATGAACCCTTCGCCCATATCATACTGCTCATTGCCATTGGCATCTTCCAGGGCTACAGCCCGATCCCAAGTCAGAGTCGCAGAGACAAAACTGCCAGCAGGTAGAGGTTTTTCCAGCACATAGTCGCGGTAGCGAGGCGCATCAGACCGCTTCGCCCCCACACTGTTATAGTCCCAAGCGATCGCCGGAACAGGCGCATCAGAACTCCATTGCCCCGGACTAAATTGCTCGTAGGCGCGGAAAGCATGAAGGTGCCCCGTACCCATTTGAGAGTCTAGCGGCAAGGTGCGATCGCGGTAGGCATCAGAATCTTTCCAGGTCTTTTCGCCCAAATCCAACAGCGTCCGAGTCATCCCCAACAACAACCCATCGCCTTTATCCTTCAGTTTATCCGCCGAGTTCATCAACACCACCTTCATCACCTCATGCTGCCGTGCATCGAGTCCCCAATGAGAAACGGGTGGCTTTTCCTTCAGCGCCGTGCGAATCTGCGTATCGCCATACTCTTGCATCAACGCCACCGTGGCCGCAACATGAGGAGCCGCAAAGCTAGTGCCAGTTTCGGGGCAGTGACAGTGCCAGCAGGTTAATGGTTTGTAGCCGATCGCCCGGTGCCACCAAGCTGACCGAACGGCGATCGCCCTCGTTGCTCTCCAGGCGTGGATTACGACCAATCACCATGCTGGGGTTACTGCCCAGACTAAAAAAATTCACCTTGCGAAAAACCCCGCCCCGCAGCATAGAATTTGCCACAATCATGCCATTATAATTGTCGGTTGGAATAGGAATGCCGCCCCGTCCCTGGTTTCCCGCAATCACATAGAGGGTATTGTGCGCCTTTGCCGACCAATCAATGCACTGAGTCAGTAAGGCATTGCCATCCAACACCGCATTGTCCCGAGGATCGCGCTCCAGTGATTCACCAAAGCTAAAATTAATCGCCCGCACATCACCGCCATTTTGCAGCGCTACAGTTTGTGCCGCCAAACATTCCTGGGGCTGTTGTATCCTCGACTGTTGCTCAAACCCGGCAGCAGAGGCATAAAGCTTAGCATCCGGAGCAACGCCTCTCACTCTTTTATCCTGGCTCACCATCACACTAGCCACACTGGCAGAGTGATCTTCTACATATTCATCAGCCGTCGCAGGCGTATCTCTAAAAAACAAGCCGCCTGGACGCACAGAGCGGTTATTAGTTGCCACTTTGTCAATGCCAAACAAAGCCGGACGACCAATTTCCACCTGCCCGATCGCAATTTTACGCCCTGTCAAATCGTAAGGAGCCGTGTGCAACACTCCTGCATTAATCCCGGCTTCACCAATAGAGGAAACCAGCGATCGGGCTATGGCAGGAGCAGCCCAGCAAAAGGCAAAGCCGCCCAGTAACCCCGTTAATCGTCTCACCATCTTTTGCTGAGCCACAAGCGATTCCTCTACAGAAAGTCATGACAACCATGATAATTAAGATAGGCAGAACAGCACGTTAACTGTAAAAACTCCAAAGATCTTCAGGGTCATTGTGAATTTTTGACTCATTGCTGCTTTTATCCTCGTTTTTGATGAGAAAGATCGAGGCGAAGGATAACGTTTTGTTACACTAGATACCAGAGTTAAGCACCGACAAGCATCGAGGAGAATCAGCCCTATGACCCTATCTCGCAAGCCCGTAATGATCGCTCCGTCCATCCTGTCAGCAGATTTTAGTCGCTTAGGCGAAGAAATCAAGGCGATCGATGAAGCTGGAGCCGATTGGATTCATGTCGATGTAATGGACGGACGATTCGTTCCCAACATCACCATTGGACCACTAATCGTTAACGCCATTCGCCCCTACACCCAAAAAACGATCGACGTTCACTTAATGATTGTCGAACCCGAAAAATACGTTGTAGACTTTGCCAAAGCAGGCGCTGACATCATCTCTGTTCATGCCGAGCACAATGCATCACCTCACCTGCACCGCACCCTCGGTCAAATTCGGGAATTGGGCAAAAAGGCAGGAGTCGTTCTCAATCCCTCCACGCCATTAGAGTTGATTGAGTACGTCTTAGATCTCTGCGATTTGGTGCTGATCATGAGCGTCAATCCTGGCTTTGGTGGACAAAGCTTCATTCCCGGCGTGATTCCAAAAATTCGCCAACTGCGCGAAATGTGCGATGAGCGAGGTCTCGATCCTTGGATTGAGGTCGATGGCGGCTTGAAGGGCAACAATACTTGGCAGGTTTTAGAGGCGGGAGCCAATGCGATCGTGGCAGGTTCGGCGGTGTTTGGGGCAAATGACTATGCAGAGGCGATCGCCGGGATTCGCAACAGCAAGCGTCCTGAGCCAGAATTAGCCAGAGTTTAGCCCTCAAGGGTCTAGTTTTAGCGATTTTTGAGAGAAAGTAAAAGTGGGAGAACAATCAGTCGTTCCCCCACTTTTTACTTTTTATAGGCTGCTCCGCGCCTGCTGGCTTAGTCCTGCAACAGGGCAGCGATTTTACAAGCTATGCTAATTTAATTAAAAAACTTGTGAAATTACTGATTTAAGTCGTACCATAACAGACAGCTTACGGTGCCAGAGTAGTGTAACTACGCAATCGTCTCATTTAGATGCACTGAGTTTGAGCAATACAGGCGACCGCAAGTAAATAAACCTCAGCAGCTTTCCCTGTCTTAATGTAAGGAGATTTTTGATATGTCACTCATGAAGCGATGCATTGCTGAATTCATCGGCACGTTTTGGCTAGTCTTTGGGGGGTGCGGCAGTGCCGTTTTGGCAGCCGTTTTTACTGGAGATAACCAATATCCTTTAGGAATTGGTTTTGTTGGAGTTTCCTTGGCTTTTGGCTTAACCGTCCTGACGATGGCTTATGCGATCGGGCATATTTCAGGATGTCATTTGAATCCTGCGGTTTCCTTTGGTCTGTGGGCGGCGAAGCGGTTCCCTTCTTCTGAATTGTTGCCTTACATTGTGGCGCAAGTGTTGGGGGCGATCGCCTCAGCAGGCACGCTGTATCTTATTGCGAGTGGCAAAGGTGGAGGGTTCTCTTTAACAGGCTCTAACCCGCTAGCCACTAACGGTTTTGGTGCCCACTCTCCTGGCGGCTACTCGCTCTTGTCTTGCTTCCTAATTGAAGTCTTACTCACCTTTGTATTTTTGATCATCATCCTGGGTGCCACCGATCGCCGCGCGCCTCAAGGTCTTGCTCCAGTTGCCATTGGTTTAGCCCTGACCCTAATTCACTTAATCAGCATCCCTGTAACCAACACTTCGGTCAATCCGGCGCGCAGCACAGGTCCGGCTCTGTTTGCAGGTACAGAATTGTTCAGTCAAGTTTGGCTCTTTTGGCTGGCTCCTATTTTAGGTGCCGTGATTGCGGGCTTTGTTTACTCCTCAATTTTTGATGAGTCTCCTATTGTCGAAGTTGAAAAACAGCATGAGCCTGTTTAATCTTTCCATCCCTTCATCCTAGTGAGCCCAGTAAAGTCTTCCTAAAGGATGTCTGAGAAGTCTCAAAAATTTGAGAAAATGGGCTCAGCCAAAATCTTTTTTCGGTGTCTCCAAGTTTCTTTGAAGCTGGAGACATTTTTTAGTTTTTTGACGATTGGACACCTCGAAAAAGTTAAAGGTTTAAACCCTTGTAACCAGAGGCAACCTGAACCTCAGTGGGCTA
>JAAUPA010000257.1 GCA_012034615.1 Leptolyngbyaceae cyanobacterium CSU_1_4
ACACAGCATTGAACGACCAGGTATATTGCTCAATGGTTTGAGACAGGACTTGAGCCGTTTCGATGTCGGGTTGAAGTTGGATGCGAATCGTTCTTTGCATACAGATATACTACCATCATATATGACTGGCGTTATCTGTTGGATGCGAAGATTATTGCTTGCTTCCGGGGCATCGAACCCCATCAGCAAGCGCACCTATCCCTCCGCACCCACAAGGGGATGCGGTTTCCCGGTGAAACAATGAACTTGAATCAGTTAGAGGTCTAGCGCTGCCCAATCGGGTTCACGATAGTAGCGGGTCATGTCATCAAATTTCCGTAGCTCTGCTCGATGCACCCAAATTTCTTGGGGTGAGTCTACATCTAATGCCTGCTGACTCAGGGCTGTGAGGGTTTGGCTAATGCTCTGGCGGTCTGCGGTTGCTGCGGCTTCGCCAAAGTAGCCCAGCGTGACATGGGCAGTAAAGTTGTATTGCTGCTCAATGCCTAAGGCAATTAGGTCAGGGTTTTGGTAGATGGCTTGACGCACCTGCAAGACTTGCTCGTAGGAAGCTTCGTCGCTAGGGGCAAGACAAACTCCAATGGCGCGGGTTCTGAGGAATAACCCCATGATTTGCCAGTGAATTGGCTTTTCTCCTTTCTTGCATTTTTGTAAGCTTTGGGCAACTCGTTCTTGTAGCTCTGCTTCAAAGGTGGGAGATTCGCTAGCGTGGCGATAGGCACTGTCCCAGATTAGATCTGCAAGGGTCATATGGAAGCTGGAGGGAGGCACTGGGAAAAATACCTCTGGCTCAAGCTGCGCGATAATTTGCTGTTGATAGTGCTCTAAGTATTGATAAAACGGATGGTTTTGGTCATCCTCGGTCCAAGGCGGCGTTAGGACTGTGTAGCCAGGAAATGGGGTGGCTTGAACTTGCCCTTCGGATGGCTGAAACTTGGGAGATGGCTGGATATGCTGTACTTGAGACTGATAAGCCTCGGGTAGGGTCATCCGCGCTACTCGATTGACGTAAATTTGATAAGAGTCGTCCAATCTACCTGTCCTCTTTTTCCAACTGGGGCGATCGCATTTTATAGCTTCAATTAATGTAACGGGAATCTGAGCCAAAAAATTAGGGAGTCGAGCGTGGCAATTTATTTCTTTTGGGGAGAAGATGACTTTGCCTTGGGGCAGGCAGTAGCGGCACTGCGCGATCGCACGGTTGACCCAGATTGGGCAAGTTTTAACTACGACAAGCTGTCTGGCGACCAGGCAGAGGGAGTCGTTCAGACTTTAAATTTGGCGATGACTCCGGTGTTTGGAGCCGGGAGGCGATTGGTTTGGTTAGCCGATACGACTTTGGCGCAGCGCTGCCCAGATGATTTGCTGGGAGAATTGGAGCGGACTTTGCCTGTTTTGCCCGAAACTACTGTGCTGCTGTTGACTTCTACTAGCAAAATGGATGGGCGCTTGAAGTCTACAAAGCTGTTGCAAAAAGTGGGCGAGATTCGGGAGTTTTCGCCCATTTCGCCCTGGAAAACGGATTTGTTGATCCAAAATGTGCGGCAGGTGGCGCAGGTCGTGGGGGTGAAGCTGACCCCAGGGGCGATCGAGCTGTTGGCAGAGGCAGTCGGAAATAATTCTCGGCAGCTTTATAGTGAGATGGAAAAGCTGCGGCTGTATGGGGGGGCGAGTCAGGAACCGGTGAGCGAGGCGGCTGTGGTGAATTTGGTGACGGCTCATACGCAAAACAGCTTGCAGCTTGCGATCGCCATTCGGCAGGGCGACACCGCCAAGGCGCTGACTTTGGTGGCAGATTTGTTCAGCCGGAATGAGCCGGGTTTGCGGATTGTGGCAACGTTGGTGGGGCAGTTTCGCACACGGCTGTGGATCAAGCTGTTGATGGAATCGGGAGAGCGGGATGAGCGGGAGATTGCGCGGCTGGCAGAGATTGGCAATCCGAAGCAGGTTTATTTTTTGCAGAAAGAAGTGAAGCCCCTACGATTAGCCAGTCTTCAGAAGACGATGCCGATTTTGATGGAGTTGGAGTTTGGGTTAAAGCTTGGGGCTGATCCGTTGGAGTTGATGCAGATGAAGGTGATGGAACTGTGTCAGCTTTACGTCTAGTGGATGGCTCAGTTTTCTTTGCAGGATCTTTACTGCAAGATTATGAAGGGGTGGAACTTCCCACCCGTAAAATGATTCAAAACAATTAATCGTACTCAATAATTAGGGTCTAGCCCAAGTGTCAGCTATGGTTATTGCTCATCCAATGTCTCACTTCAAGTTCAAGAACCTGCTCACTCGATCGCTGATGGTGGGAGTAGGGGCGGCTGCCAGTTTGTGTTTAGGGCTGGTGCCTAGTTTTCAGTCTTCGAGGGTTTCTTTTAGCAGTGCGGCTTATGCGCAGGCTATTTCTAACTCGGATGTGCAAAGCTATGCGCGTTCGGTGTTGGCGATCGAGCCTTTACGGCAGTCGGCATATGAGGAAATTAAGGGAATTAGTGGGAGTGTGCCTCGAATTGAGTGTCATCGTCCTAGCAGTTTAAATGATTTGCCGGGTAATGTGCGGCAGATTGCGGTGAGTTATTGCAACCAAGCGATTTCTATTGTGGAAGGAAATGGGTTGACCATTACTCGTTTCAATGAAATTCGGGTGGCGCAAGATGCAGATTCGTCTTTGTTGAATCGGATTCAGCAGGCGATTATGGAGTTGCGCTAGTGGGTTGTCAATTTTTAGTGGGTGGGGAAAGGCGAGTGAATTCAAAATTCAAAATGAACAGCCTTTAATTTTGAATTGATCATCTTGAATTCTTTCATCCTCATCATTTATTTCTTAACAGACCGCTAGGGTGCTATTTTCAGGGTTTGAGGGATTTCTGAGGGATCACTGTACCTCCCGAGAGCAAGCATTGAGCGTCTAGGACAGATAGATTGTTGGCTTTTAAAAGGGTGCAAGGTTTGATGAGGGGAACGATCGCCAGTTTTTCCTGTTTTTGGAGACGGGCGATCGCTTCATTCGTGGCGGGTTGAAATTGCATCAGCCAGTTTTTTAAGCCGGGGTTGTTCAGGATGGCTTCGGGCTGAAAGGCGTTGCGATCGACGAGAAGAAAGTCGATGTTGTATTTTCTAATAAAGTTTTGAAGGGTGGATAAGGTAGGGCTGTACTGGGCGTTGATTAAGTCAATAGCTCGTTGCCGAATTTGATTGTAATAGCCTAAATGAAAGGGTAGCGCGTATTCTTTGGAAACCAAGATCGATCGCTTGCTAAACGCTGGAATATTGTCGATTTCTTCAGCCAGGGATGCGATTAAAATGTCTTTGGGTTGTTGGGCAAAGAATTGGTAAATTTTGGGTGCGCCGCCAATAATTTGGGATTGTCCTTTGAGGAAAACAGATGGAAAGAATGGGATTAATAAATTGGCGAGAGCGAAGAGGCTAATAAGAGCGATCGCCAATTTGATTGTTCCGTCATTTGGGTCGTGCTGAAGTAATTTGATTCTCAATCTTTCTAACCCTAAGGTGATGCCAATTCCAGCCGTGATGACCATGGCAAACCAAAAGCTGTGCCCTGTAAAACGACTTGGGAAATACAGGCGGGGCAGCAAGATATGTGCCAATAGAAAAAGACAAAGGGAGGCATAGAGTAAGTCACGTAGCAGCGTAATATTTTGAGAAACCTGGTGAGATAGAGGCGTGCTGCTGCGGAAAACGCGAAAGAGAACGCTTAGCAGAATAATGGGTGGAACGAATCGAGGCAGAATGGCGCTATCACCGCTGATCCAGGTTTGCCAAAAGTCTTGGTTGAAGTATCCTAGTCTTCCGCCTGCCCCAAACTCTGGCATGGCTTGCATCTGAGCAGCAGTCACCATGGGATTAAAGGTTGATAGGTTTGGGAAAAAATTAAGATGAGGGCGATCGCCAGCCCCTGCCCCCAAGAGACCGAACACATAGGGCGATCGATGCCTGGAAAGCTGCGGTCTTCCGTCCTTCCATTTCACCAACCGCATTAACAAAGTGCCTGCTTCTACCAAGGCTAAAGGCGGATAAAATACGGCTTGGAGCGCCACGCTAGTCAGACAAGCGATTAAAGATTGTTTCAGTAAATAATAAATAAAAGCTAGAAATAGTGGGTATAAAAATGCTCTGGAAGTTCCTGTAATAATTTCATCTCGCATCCAAAGCCCCTGATTCAAAATCAGAGTCGTCAAAAAAGCCCCAAATGGCACTGGAAACAATTGCATCACCACGCCAAAACAGTAGGCAGAAGTGATCAACCCTAAAATAATGGGCAATAGCTTGGCTAACAGTAAAGGCTCAAGTCCTAGTTGTGCCATGAGATAATAAAAAGCTCCGTACCCTTTGGGGTTAATTGCCTGAAAGTAGTCGGCAATAATGTCGTTGGGGAAAAGAGTCGGATCAATAAACCGATGCATCCAAAAAATATGCTGTCGGGCATCGTCTTGAATCAAGTAGGGGTGGCTGAAGGCATTCATCAGGGAACTAATGCCGTAATACAGGGGCGGTAAGCCGCTGAGAATAAACCAGAAAAACCAGGAGTTTTTTGAGATTGCGGATTAAAAATGGACGTATTTAAAGTTTTTTTTAACATAAAAGTTTTGCCAGATCTCCGCAAGAGTTTACCATGATGAAGTTCTAATCCCAGGCTCTAGTCAATGGCTGCATTCTATCCGCGCAATTTAGTGGGTTATGGGCGCAATTTGCCCCATCCTCAATGGCAAAACCAGGCTCGTATTGCAGTGCAGTTTGTCATTAATTATGAGGAAGGGGGAGAAAGCTGTATTTTGCATGGAGATGCTGCCTCGGAATCTTTTTTGTCGGAAAGCGTGGGGGCCAGCTCTCTGCTGGGGGTGCGAAATATGAATATGGAATCGATGTATGAGTATGGCAGTCGGGCTGGTTTTTGGCGGTTGCATCGATTGTTTACAGGGCGATCGCTGCCTGTGACAGTTTATGGCGTGGCAATGGCTTTGGAGCGCAATCCGGAGGCTGTGGCGGCAATGCGGGAGGCAAATTGGGAGATTGCCAGCCATGGCTATCGCTGGATTGACTATCAATATGTGGGGGAGGAGGTCGAACAGGAACATTTGCAGCGGGCGATCGCCATTCATACCCAGGTTACGGGGTCGCGTCCCTTCGGCTGGTATACCGGACGCATTAGCCCCAACACTCGCCGTTTAGTGGCAACCGAAGGCGGTTTTCTTTACGATTCTGATAGCTACGCCGACGACTTGCCCTACTGGGTTCATGACTTTGGCAAACCGCACCTCGTTATTCCCTACACCTTAGATGCGAACGACATGCGCTTTGGAAGCTATCAAGGCTTTAATTGTGGCGACCAGTTCTTCACTTATTTGCGGGATACCTTCGATGTGCTTTATGCAGAAGGGGCAATAGCTCCCAAAATGATGAGCATAGGGCTCCACTGTCGGCTAGTGGGCAAACCCGGACGAACCGCTGCCCTAGCCCGTTTTTTAGACTATGTGCAAGCCCATGAACAGGTTTGGATTTGTCGGCGAATTGACATTGCTCGACATTGGCACCAGTATCATCAGCCTGAAGGGTAAACTTTAAGGCAACGCGAACCGGACTAGAAGACTTGCCGCAGCCGCCAACACATTCATAAAGTTGCCCCGTGCTCCGCGTTGTCCTTGAGCTGCCGCTGCTTGCATGGCTTCAATGCCTGAAGAAAATTGGGTGGATGCTTCGGTTCCAGCCGCGTTGCCTTGGGCGGCGTAAAGCTGCTCAGCTTGCTTAGAATCTTGCAGGGCTCCGGTTTGATCGCCCAATTGAATACGAGAAATGCCGCGTGCTAGGTAGGCATTGGCAAAACTACTATTTGCGGCGATCGCCTGATTGTAGTTCTCGATCGCGCCTCTGAAGTTACCGCGCTGGGCTTCTGCCAACCCCAAGTTGTAAAGATTATCATGGGTCGCCACTTCAGACGGCAGCCCAACTGCCCCCAAAAATTTGCCCTTCCAAGTTTGCCCCCTCTAAGTTTGCCCCAGATAACCGAGAGCCTCTTAAATCTGCGCCCCGGAGGTCTGCGCCCCGGAGGTCTGCGCCTGTTAAATTAGCATTGAATAAAACAGCGCCGCTGAGGTTGCTGCCGCTGAGGTTGCTGCCGCTGAGATTAGCCCGACTTAAGTTGATTTGGCTCAGGTTTGCCTGGTTAATCTGAGCGCCTGCCAAGTTGGCATACACTAGCCCCGCGCCGCTCAAATCGCAGCCTTGGCACATTTGGGTCGTTCACTAATTGTT
>JAAUPA010000258.1 GCA_012034615.1 Leptolyngbyaceae cyanobacterium CSU_1_4
CTGGCCTTCGTTCCAAGCTTTTTCGCCCCCTAAATCCCCCAAATTGGGGACTTTGAAGCACAGAACTGGATCGGAAGTCCCCCAGTTTGGGGGGGTGGGGGCGGTTCGCCAGGGACTTGGCTAGATTCGAGCACTTGTGTATACACGGTAGCCCGCTCTGGGAGAAGGGTTGGAGAATTCGCGATTCTCAGCCTTTTGTTGGGGTGTTAGATCTTTACCTCTTGGCTTTTTGTGCGGGGTGGTCACTTGCTCAGCCCCCCAGAGGCTTTGTCCCCATCAAACCCCTGATCTGGGTTTGCGTCCACCTCCCTTGGCATTAATGCGGGATTTTTGGCGCTCGACTTCGGCTTGCTGCTCGGTGTGTTTCAGGTGCGCTTGCTCTAACAGTTGAAGCAGTGAGCCATAGTCGATGCCCAACAATCGCTTGGTTTGCTGGGGATAGGTGTGGATATAATTGAGGAGATTTTTCATTTTTGGTAGAGCGGTAAAATTCCGTTCTACCTCTTTCTTTGCCTCCATTTATATTTCGGACAGGTCTATTGATTCAGACGGAGGATAGAGGAGTAGGTTTTTCTCTGTCCTTCTTTTGCTGAGGGCGGGAGCTAGCGAATCGTTTGGATGGGCAGTTTTATGAGTAGTTCCAATCAGCACAGCTTTGATGATACTTTTTCCGTGGTGCAGCGGTCTTGTTTAACCGTGGAGTTGAGGGGGCTGCGAAGCAATTTAGGAGTCATTAATATTGGTGTGTTCTCTAGCCAGGAGGGGTTTCCGGACGATGCGACTAGAGCGGTGCGATCGGGGTGTTTCCCGATCTCCACGTTGCCGCTCTTGCTGACCTTCAATGATTTGCCTTTTGGTCAATACGCGGCAACCGTTCATCACGATGAGAATATGGATGGTGAGCTGAACACCAATCTGTTAGGAATTCCCACTGAGGGAATTGGCTTTTCTGGAAATCCCAAGATTTGGCGGGGAGTGCCTGCTTTTGAGCGAACGCGGTTTGAGTTCTCTCCTGCAAACTCTACTGTTTCAATTCGTGTGAAATATTTGATGTAAACGGGTTGTGGCGTTAAGGTTCTCTCTACAAAACACCCTTAGAGCTGGGAATGAGTCCGGCGCGACGCGGGTCAATTTCTAGTGCCATGCGCAGCGATCGGGCAAAGGCTTTGAAGGTGGCTTCGATGATGTGATGGGAATTGATACCATCGAGTTGGCGAATGTGCAAGGTCATGTGAGAGTGGTTAACGACTGCGACGAAGAATTCTCGGACGAGCTGAGTGTCGTAGCTGCCGACCCGCTGGGTGGGGATGTCGAGCCCGTAGCTGAGATGGGGGGCGACCTGAAAAGTCGAGCGTTACTTGAACTAGTGCCTCATCGAGGGGGGCAAAGAAATGACCAAAGCGAACAATGCCTTTGCGATCGCCCAAGGCTTGACCGAGTGCTTGCCCTAAGGTGATCCCGACATCTTCATTGGTGTGGTGATCGTCAATTTCAAGGTCGCCAGTCGCTTCTACTTGCAGGTCAATCAGCCCGTGAGAGGAAATTTGGTGCAGCATGTGATCTAAAAAAGGAATGCCCGTAGAGGCGCTGCATTTTCCTTGCCCGTCTAGGTTAAGGCTGACTTGCACGTCGGTTTCGCCTGTGGTGCGATGAACGGACGCGGTGCGATCGTCTCGGCAAGGAAGCGCCAGCAGAGATCGGTTGTCGAGAGAATCACGAGTTTGCATGGTGAAATATTGATTGCTACAGGTTGCTACAGTCTTTCATTCTACAGATTTTAAGAATGCTTAAGCTTGCTGCTAAATTACAACGGCAAATGACCTAACTCTTGTATAACTCCAGCAGCCTCGTATAACTTCAGCCCCCTTGTGAGTAGATAGGCGTAATTAATCTATAGATAGCCGTAGGGCAAGCGTCTCGCTTGCGGGCAAGATGCCCACCCTCCGTCTTATATTTAATTCGACCGGGCTACTTATAACTCCAGCAGCCTTGTATAACTCCAGCAGCGGGCACTACTACTGAATTACCATGCAACTTGATTTTCATCATGGCGTGACCTATGTGGTCGCTCGTTTGGCAGGTCTGACTCACAATGAAGCGAGTATTGTGGCATATTGTGCGCAGTATGTAGATGATGCCACTAATTCAGGTTTAGTTCGGTTCCAGAACGGAGCGCTCTTTAGCCGCATCAGCTCTGCTCATAAGCTTCTAGATTATCGTAACTTTAAGGAGCTTGCTGTTCACCATGTCTGGATTCCTTTCCACTTTTTGCCTGCAAATTGTGGTCTACCCGCCGGACAAGAACCTGAAGGCGATTTTGTCGATCGCTTAATTTGTCGCCCTAATAGTTTGGTGGCGCAGCAAATGGTGAAGGGTTGCATTGAGGATAAACACGCACCCTATGGGTTGCATCGGTTAGGGATCACTCTGCATGTGTATGCCGATACTTGGGCGCATCAAGGGTTTGCGGGGGTCAATCATCGGATTAATGAGGTGACCCGCGTCACGGATGCCGAGGGCAAGCTCGATCGCTCTTTGATGAAACGGTTGGCGGGCTATTTCATTAGTGAAGCGTTGCCTCTAGGGCATGGGGCAGCTCTGAGCTATCCAGATCGACCCTTCCTCCGCTGGGGATATACTAATGGTAAGGGCGATCGCATTTTACGCGACAATCCTAAAGATTTTTTGGAGGCGGCTGATCATCTGTGCAAAGCGATTCGGCGCTATCAACTAGGCAATGCTGAAGCGCCTGTCGCAGGGTTGTTAGAACCGGATAAAACCACGATCGCTTATCTCTTGGAAACTATTACTGACGACGACAAATTTGTGCGCCATCAGAAATGGATGAGGGCGATCGCAGAGGGCAGGTTTAGCTTTGGCAAAGCTGTGGTTTCCTACGTGAGTAAGGGGAAAGGCTCTTGGAAATACTTGTCTCTAGGAACTGAAAAAGCGGTCGATTCGGAAGATGAAACCTTTCCTTACCAGGTGGCTTTCCTCAATAGCAATTGGAAACGCTTCCATGATGCCCTTCAAGCGCACCACTTCCACGTCCTACATGAGCTACTTCCGCAATACGGAATTTGCACAGTTTGACCCTGAAACAAAGCTATCTCGATTACCTAAAAACTGGGGTGCTAGGATTCGAACCTAGGAATGGCGGGACCAAAACCCGCTGCCTTACCACTTGGCGACACCCCAATGTGTTTCACCTTAGTAATATTAACAGCTAGGAGCGCTAGCGTGTCAACTTGTGCAAATTCTTTTTTAGAAAGGGCGATCGCGCATCAGTGATCTAATGATCTACAGCCTACTTTAGGGTGGAAGAAGAAGGCGATCGCTGAATCGTTTTAACCTTGAAGCTCTTTGAGTCGGTTCAAAGCCCTCTCTAGCCATTCATCGCTATCCCCTTGTTTGCGGTAAAGTTCAACAGCTTTTTGGAGGTCAGCGATCGCCCCTTGCTTGTTGCCGGAGAAGGAATGGGCATTTCCTCTGTCGTGATAAGCGTATGCAAAGTCAGGCTCAAGTTCGATTGCTCGATCAAGGTCAGCGATCGCGGCTGGATAATCTTTTAACGTGTAGTGAGCGCTCCCTCGATTTTTGAAGACAGCGGCATCATTGGGGTCGAGTTTGATGGCTTGGGTGTAATCGGCGATCGCGGCTGAGTACTCTTTGGATCGGGAGAAAGCATTCCCCCGACCCTTAAAGGCAGGGAAATAGTCAGGCTTGAGCTCAATAGCTTGGGTATAATCAGCGATCGCAGCTTGGTATTCTGTTAGCTCAGCGCGGACATCTCCTCGGTTACTGTAGGCAGCGTAAACCCCAATATCTTCCCAGTTTTTATTGATTGCAATAGCTTGGTCAAAGTCAGCGATCGCTTCTTGCTTTTGACCTGAAGCAAAACGAGAGAGCCCCCGACCATTGTAAGCGCGTGAATAGTCGGGCTTGAGTTTAATAGCTTGGTTGAAGTCAGCGATCGCGGCTTCATTCTTGCCTAAATCGGAGTGAGCAATTCCTCGCTTAAAGTAGGAAGGGGCAAAGTTGGAGTTGAGTTTGATGGCTTGATCAAAATCGGCGATCGCGGCTTCATTCTCGCCTAGCTTAGAACGAACATCCCCTCGGTTATGAAAAGCAAGGGCAAAGTCAGGTTTGAGTTTAATGGCTTGGTTATAGTCGGCGATCGCGGCTTCATTCTCCCCTAAGGCAAAGTGGGAAACCCCTCGATTGCTATAAGCGGCGTAGAGTCCGAGATGTTCCCAATTTTTATTAATTTCAATCGCTTGGTTATAGTCAGCGATCGCAGCTTGATTCTCCCCTAAGGCAGAGCGGGCTGCCCCTCGGCTGTTGTAGGCGGCTGAGTAGTCGGGGTTGATTTGGATAGCTTGATCGAAGTCGTCGATCGCAGCTTTGTTATCTCCTTTAAGCCACTTTTCTCTGCCCTGCTTAAAAAGAATTTCACTGGCTGAGCTGGGCGTTGTTGTCGCAGTTGCACTCGGAGATGGCACCCTAACAGACGGTGAAACAGCCGAAGGCTGGGAACCTTGAAAGGAAGTCAGTCTTATCCCTCCTAGAATAACAGTCACAGCAATCATTCCCGCTCCAATCATCATGGACTTATTCGCGCCTTTTCCAGAAGTCGAGACGAGGGGCATTGGCTCAAAGGCTGGGTTGGGATGAACATTTGCTGCTACCGCTAATGTTGTTTGCGATCGCGGTTGCTCCTCATAACTGCGTCCAGCTCTCTGGTTCGATTCGCTCTCCAATCTCACCCATTCTTCTGCTTGGGCTGGGCTAGGCTGCTTTTCCTGCTTGGTCGGTTCTACTGGATTCTGCCTAACTTGCTCTGATCTCGATCGCTCGTGCTCTGTTTCAAGCTGAGCTAACGCTTCTTGTATGGTCAGGGGTTGCCGATCCTGCTTGCCTGAGTCTGTTTTCCGCCGCTCTTCTAACAATTTCTCTACTGCAACTGCGATCCCCTCTGCCACGTCTTCAAAGGCATCATCCTCATTGCCCCACCGTGTTACAGGTACTCCCCCACTGGGATAAGTTTGAAGCTTGGCAAAGGGCAAACTCTTCCACCTTGCGACCGGACGCACCAAATGGGCACGACATAAGCTTCTCGTGCCTCATGCCGCTGCATAGCATAAGGCAACTCAATGTTGTAGCAATACTTAGAATTCACGAAGTCGGGGCTAACCAGCAGCAAAATAATATCCGCCGTCCGCATGTGGCGATCGATCTCCTCCTCCCATTCAGACCCCGCAACAATTTGGCGATCGTGCCACGAGCTAATCACCCCCTGCTGTCTGAGGCTACTCAAATGAATCTCCAATTTGTCACGCAAAGGCTTATCCTCGCGGGAATACGAGAAAAAGACCTCAATGGGCTGCTGCTCCATGCCTCACCTCGTCTGGCTCTGTCTATCTATAAACTCTCTCCCCAATCATTGTAATGATATGGGCAAAGTCATTGTTTATAAAACCAAAGAGCCTCTAACGGAAAAGGCTAGAGAGTTAGAAGTAACGCTTGAGCATTTGTAATAAACCCCCAAGCAAAACCAATAAATATCTCCCCATTCATCAATAATGCTGAGGCAAAATCAACAAATGCCCCAGCAGATCCTCAAAACGCTTGAGCCTTTGCAGTAAACCTTTGAGCATGTATTAATCACGCCTATTCAGAAGCCGCGATCGCTCCAAAAATCTCTGCCCGGCTTAGTAAAAACCACCGAAGCTAACATTACACTCCCAAACAACAGCCAATTACGGAAGACTCGCTCCAACCCGCCTCGTGATGTTTGGATATTGTCCCTCAAGAGCCTTGTCTGCGATCGCTAGGATATCTCAGCAAAATTTCGCCAACTGCAACGCCCCCTGACGCTCAGTGCCCATGCTCATCTATGGGAAGAGCAACAATGCCCGATTGAGCAGTGATGGGGCGATCGTCGCCTCGAAAAAAGAACGACTTGCTCAAAAACATGGACTCGGGCTTCAAGACAATCTTCCTAGAAATCCTTGCAACTACCTCCCTTAAGCTCATCTTATTGACTCCATAACCCCCTCTGCGTAAGAGCTCAAGCAGCCAGTAAAAAATCTTCCCTGAAGTTGTTGACAGAACCAGATGAAGCTTGTACATTAATAAAGCGGTCGAGGGAAGCCAAGCGAAAGTGAAGCGGAGAGCGACTTCCGAACCTAGACAATCTATATAGTTTTGAGAGTCAGAATAGCATTTAACATTCGTGAATGCAATAGATAGAGAGTA
>JAAUPA010000018.1 GCA_012034615.1 Leptolyngbyaceae cyanobacterium CSU_1_4
CTCTAACTCTGTTTGAATTTACAAACACTCTCTAACTCTGTTTGAATTTACAAACACTCTCTAACTCTGTTTTAGGGTTTGAATTTTGTATAAGTCCTAACCTCAGATCCCTAATGCGCTGGGTCTGCTCGCAAAAAATCGACAAACTGCCTGGCTGTCCGTCCCGATCGCCCATTTTGCCGAGTTGCCCACTGCAACGCCCGAAACTCCAAATCCGCATCACTAATCTCGATCGCCGCTTCTTTCACCAAATGGCGAACAATTTCTAAATAAGTAGTTTGATCCGCAGGCTCAAAGGTCAGCGTTAAGCCAAAGCGATCGCTAAACGACAGCTTTTCCTGCAACGTATCCCAGTGGTGGATCTCATCCGCATCTTTGGGCGTGGGGCGATCGCCGTAAAACTCCCGCACCAAATGCCGCCGATTGGAGGTCGCATACACCACTACGTTTTCGGGTCGCGCCGTCAAGCTGCCTTCCAAAACTACCTTAAGCGCCTTAAACGCCTCATCATCTTCCTCAAAAGACAGGTCATCGACAAAAATAATGAACCGATGGAGCACCGGGCGCAACTGCTCGACGATCGTGGGCAGATCTTTCAAATTCGCCTTGCCCACTTCAATCAGCCGCAAACCGCGATCGCCATATTCATGCACCAAAGCTTTAACCAGCGAAGACTTCCCCGTGCCCCGACTGCCATAAAGCAATACATTCAACGCCGGGTAGCCTGCTAGGAGCGCTTCCGTATTTTTCAGCAACGCCGCCCTAGGAATCTCATAGCCTACCAGCGATCGCAGTCGAATTGGGTCGGGGTAAGCAACGCCCACAAACTGCCCATTTTGCCAGCGAAAAGCTTGATACGTCGCAAACACACCAATTCCAGCTTGGCAATAATAATTGGCTAAGTCGGGCAAAACTTCTGTCCAATCTTCTAAAGTTTGGAATTGCTGCCAAAGATTGGGGTCAAGAACCTGACTAGGCGTGCGCTCTGCAAAATACCCACCAGGAATCGTCCACTCGACTAGCGGCGCAGACAGGGAAAACCCAGCTTTCATCCACAGGTTAAACTGATGACCACTGCATTGATACAAACTTTGCAACCGCCGTAAATCCTCCTGTGCTGCCAGTACTAAGGCGGGGGGCAAATCTGACAGGGGCGACCCCTTGGGGGTTACTCGAAGCGATCGCTGTACCTGTCGAGTAAACGGGTTATCTGCCCGCACAATCTGCATTAACAAATAATCCTGCCAACTCAACCCCGCCGCCGCCATTGCCCGAAACCATTGACCATAAGCCTCTAAGCAATCCAAGCCATCCTGATCCTGTTGCCGAAACGCCCGCAGCAACCGTAAAAATGCTTGCCCAATTTCATCATCTAAAACTGCCTGATAGAGCAATAAGGATGCCACCTGACGCTGCAAAAACTGAATGGAGGAAGAGACAGAATCGTTCATTAATACCAGATGTTACAGAACATTGATTCCAGACGAATTAGAGGCTGAACAATGAGAATATGGGCGATAGTTGGACATTCGCCAGCTTACCATCACCCTATCATTCCTATTCGCTATGACTCCCGGAACCCTTGCAGCGATCGCTTACGCCCTCCTCGCCATCATTGGCGGCATCATTGGCTACACCCAAGTCCAGAGTAAAGTTTCTCTCATTTCTGGCATCGTCAGCGGCTCACTTCTTTTAGCTGGAGGAATTGCCCAACAGCAAGGCATGGTGTGGGGTCTACCGCTATCGGTTGCCATTACTGCTTTACTGATCGTCGTCTTTGCCGTGCGTTGGTTCAAAACCCGTAAGCTCATGCCCGCCGGGCTGATGATTGCCGCAGGGATTGCTGCTTTAGGCGGAATGCTAGTGCAATTCACTTAGACTAAAATTTGCTCTAAGGATTTTAACAAGCAACCGCTAATTCCTCAGATGCCTTAGGAAGCCTGGGGAGTTTTTGCACGGCTACCTCTTTCACTAGGGTCAACCTGCCCCAACCCATGCTTCAGCTCAGAGGCTAAGAAAACAGGATCATTGAAAGGATCAACATCCCCTTTACGGGGGGGATTAAAGAAATCACGTACATTTTGGCGATCGCGCTACTGATCCGTCATTTTTCCTAAATTAAACTCTTCGGAGAATTTAAACAAGAGCGCTGAAACCCATTTAACAGTAGATAGAAATGTCTTCGCCACAAACGTCTGCTAGGTAGCAGAGCGCCCGAAACCGTAAGGCAACAACTTCGTCGTAAACAGGATTTAGCTTACACAGAGGCGGAATGTAAAGCAGAGTATAGCCCTTAAACTGAACTCGTCTTTCAAACGGGCATTGAGACGGAATTCGCTGACACAAAAAGTGAGCAAATCTTGCCTCTTTAACTTCAATTTTGTCCAACCATCGCCGTACTGGAGAGAAAAAGTCGATCGCAGGCTTGGCGGATGCCTTGGAAGGCGATACTGCGCTGGAGATCGCATTGGTCTGGTTAACCCAACCCCAACTAACAAGGGTAGAGGTTTTTGTGTCGTCATTTTTTGATGAGTTCATCGTTCCTTCCTTGATTCCAACTGGCTAGTGACCTAGATGGGATAAATCACTTGTAAAGTTCCCCTAATAGACTCATACACCGGTCAAAGCGACCTTATCGGAACGAATTGTTAATGCTTAAAGCGAGAAAAAATGGTAAGCCTAATACTTTTTCAAGACTAGAAAAACCCTCACTTAAGTAACAAGTGTAGAAGGCTACAGTTCATTCCATTGCTTCAACTGACATGGCTATTGTGTCCGAAGTAAATCGGATGGAAGTTCGTGGAAACACGGATTTTTGAGATTGATAAACCTTTGAAATAGGGCAGCTTCACCTGATATTTTGTTGATGAAGTGTGTCGGAAGCTACAGTTTTAAAGTGAGTCGAGACTCGAAGTAAAAAAAGCAATTAAAATATTTTCGTGGTGATTTCCGACTAACACCATAACACTCAAAAAGGCAACCTGTCGATCGCCTTTTCAAACTTTACTTGAACTTAAAGAGAAGTGATACTGCCCTTAAGAAGCAACCTTCGCTGTCGATCGCTGTCTGCGAGAGCTACTAGGGGAAGTAGACTGTGGGGTCGGAACCTGCGCGGTTTGGGCAGTCGGCGGGGGGGGCACCGAGGGCTTCTGAGAGGAAGGCTGTTCAGTAGTCTGCATCATGAACACCAGCGTAGGACTAGACTGAAGTTCGCGTCGGAGCAATCGCCGTAAGTCCGCTTCAATGTCTGCTTGTAGCTTCACCCAGTTCACTTCAGCCGCTTTGCCATTCCCTGAGGCAGGGGCAATTTCTGACCAACCATTTTTAACAACATTCTCAATGCTTTGAGACACCGCCTTTTCGAGACGAGCCTTTTCAATGTTAGTCACCACACCGCGCAAATGAACCTCAGGCTTTGCTATTAATTCACCCGCCCCGTTAATAGCAGCAGCAATGGTCACAATCCCTTCTTCAGCCATCTGCTGCCGCTCTTTAAGCACGCGCTCTTGAACAATTCCTGAGCGAGAAGCATCTACCAACTCAATCCCGGAAGGCACCTTCCCTGAAACCCGAATGCGATCGGGAGTCAGTTCCACCACATCCCCATTGTCAATAATAATCATGTTCTCTGCCGGAATGCCCATGCTCTGAGCAGTTTCAGAATGCTTAACCAACATCCGATGTTCGCCGTGGACGGGCAGAAAGAACTTAGGACGGGTCAGGGCAATCATCATCTTTTGATCTTCCTGGGCTCCGTGCCCAGAAACGTGAATGCCTTTATCCTTGCCGTACACCACTTTTGCGCCTTGCATCATCAGCTTGTCGATGGTGTTGACGACGGCGATCGTGTTGCCCGGAATGGGGTTTGCCGAGAACACAACGGTATCACCTTCGCGGATTTTAACCTGGCGGTGTTCTTGGTTAGCGATACGAGTCATGGCTGCCATCGGTTCGCCTTGTGACCCAGTAGTCAGAATCAGAACGTTGTTGTCCGGTAATTTATTAACGGTGTTGAGGGGCACAAAAATATCGTCGGTGCACTTGATGTACCCTAAGTTCCGCGCATGGGCAATCACGTTGAGCATTGAGCGACCCAGAACAGCCACCGATCGCTTGTTCTTTTTCGCCAGTTCTAGAATCATGTTGACGCGATGTACAGAGGAGGCAAAGGTTGTAACCAGTAGCCGTCCTGGAGCCTGGGAAAAAATGCGATCGAGGTTAGGAAAAACGGCTCGCTCAGAAGGCGTAAATCCTGGCACTTCCGAGTTAGTCGAATCGCTAATCAAGCAGAGCACTCCTTTCTCACCATGCTCTGCTAAGCGCTGCAAATCAAAAGTTTCGCCATCCACAGGCGTATGGTCAATCTTAAAAATCGCCCGTGTGAATCACCACGCCTAAGGGAGTATGGATGGCGACAGTGAAGCTATCCGCCATAGAGTGGGTATTGCGAATATATTCTACGAGGAAAGAGGAGCCAATACGAACCATATCGCGGGGACGAACCGTGCGCAGTTCAGTGCGATCGGAAACGCCTGCTTCTTCTAGCTTGTCTTGCAAGAGCGCCATCGCCAAGCGAGGTCCGTAGATCACTGGAATATCAAATTGTTTGAGGTGGAAGGCAATCCCACCAATATGATCTTCGTGACCGTGAGTGACAATCATGCCTTTAATTTTGTGACGGTTTTCCCGCAGGTAGGTCATGTCTGGCAAGACAATGTTGACCCCGTGCATGCCATCCGAAGGAAAAGCAAGCCCAGCATCTAGGAGAATAATTTCGTCGTTGTACTCAAACACGCAGGTATTTTTACCAATTTCGTGGAGTCCACCAAGAGGGATAACTTTTAATACGTTGGCTGAACCGGTTTGACTCATGGGTGTCCTTAATTCTTCAAGATGGTTAGAAACTTTTGCAACGAAGGCGTTGCGAGAAAACAGAACCGAGAGTTCATGGAAATGACAGAACTCAGGGTGTAGAGATGAAACTCTTGGGTGACCTATTTAGTTGTGAGCAAATCTGTAGGTGCGATCGCCTGAGTGACTCACAAGCTCTGCACTATAAAGGAAGTAATCCCAGTTCTTCCATCACTGTCCGAAGGATTTGATCAATGTCGAGGGACTGATCTGCCAAAGGGGGGCGAGTATTGCCGACTTGCCAACCCTGTAGCCTTAGCGCAGCTTTCAGAGGGATAGGATTTGCAGTTACAAACAGAGCTTTGAACAACGGAACAAGCTGTAAGTGAATTTTACGAGCATCCAGAACTTGACCCTGTTCAAATGACTGAACCATCTGCTGCATGAGATCTCCCACCAAGTGACTCGCCACGCTCACGACTCCTTTTGCCCCCACTGCTAACATGGGTAAGGTTAAAGAGTCATCACCGGAGTAAATGCTAAACTCGGGTGGGGTTGAACGTCGAACCTGACTCACTTGGTCAAGGTTGCCACTCGCTTCCTTAATTGCCACAATGTTTGGGATTTTAGCAAGGTGAACCACAGTTTCAGGCGCTAAGTTTTGACCTGTACGTCCTGGAATGTTGTAAAGCATCATGGGGAGATCGGGACTAGCTTCGGCGATCGCCTGAAAATGCTGATAAAGCCCATCTTGGGGGGGCTTGTTGTAGTAGGGAACGACTTGTAGCGTTCCATCTAATCTTAGCTGATCCGCCTTTTGTGTGGCAGCGATCGCTTCTTGGGTAGAATTTGATCCTGCCCCTGCAATAATTTTAGCTTTCCCAAAAATTGCCTTTTGAACCACCTGAAAGAGTTCAAATTCTTCGTCCCAGGTGAGGGTAGGCGATTCGCCAGTTGTCCCACAGACCACTAGGGTATCACTGCCATGTTCAACCAGGTGAACGGCTAGCCGCTCAGCTAAAGCATAATCAACACTACCGTCCTTCGCAAACGGCGTGATCATTGCAGTCACCACACGTCCAAAATCTACCACACGTCACTAACTCCTCGATCGTTAAGCTTGAATTTTCTATTTCTGACTAAGCCGTTGCTACCCGTTTGGTCGGGCGAATTAAATCTTGTGCCACCAACAACTCAGCAATTTGGATGGCATTCAAAGCGGCTCCCTTCCGAATCTGATCACCACTTAACCAGAGTTCTAGACAGTTAGGGTCAGAAAGGTCTTGGCGAATTCGCCCGACCAACACCTCGTCTTGTCCGCTCGCTTCACTGGGCATGGGGAAATGGTTGGTCTGCCAATCATCAACTAGCTTGACTCCCGGAGCCTGACTCAAAATCTCACGGGCTTGAGCCCTGTCAAAAGGCGACTCAAATTCTAGGTTAAGGGCTTCTGAGTGGGCACGCAATACGGGAACCCGTATACAGGTTGCTGTTATCCGTAGATCAGGTGCTGCGAAGATTTTTCGAGTTTCGTTGACCATTTTCAGTTCTTCTTCACAATACCCCTGATCGTTGACTGGGGTATTGTGGGGAAAAAGGTTAAATGCCAAAGAGTAGGGAAAGATTTCAGCTTTAGGGTCTTCCCCATTCAGAATTGCTTGTGCTTGTACTTTGACTTCTTCCATGGCTCTAGCCCCAGCCCCACTGGCAGATTGATAGGTTGCTGCGACAATCCGGCGGATGGGTTGGACTTGGTGTAAGGGATAGACTGCGACTGCCATCAAGATAGTGGTGCAGTTGGGGTTGGCAATAATGCCTTGATGCTGAGTAGCGGCGATCGGGTTGACTTCTGGAATGACCAAGGGGACATCAGGACGCATTCGGAAGGCGCTGGAGTTGTCGATTAGGACAGCCCCGGCTGCCACAATTTTGTCTGCCCAAGCTTTGGAAACAGAGCCTCCGGCAGAAGCCAGAACCAGGTCAATCTGGTCGAAGGAGCGATCGCCCACTGCTTCAACCCCATGCTCTTTGCCTGCGAACATCAACGTTTCACCTGCTGAACGAGGCGAGGAGAGTAACTTTAAGCTAGCGACTGGAAAATTACGCTCAGACAATAACCTTAGAAGCTCAGTACCGACTGCTCCTGTCGCACCCAGAACAGCCACTCGATAAGTTTTGGGCAACCTTAGTATCCTCCAACCAAACGATGAATGGACTTTTTCTTAAGAACTAGATGAAGATTTTTCAGAATTATTCCTCACCCACGAGGGTTTAGTTAAAAGGAGGACAGGAGCGAGGCACAGGTTCATTACTTGGCAGGTACAAAGCTTTAGAGGTACGCCTGAAATCAGGGTGCGATCGCCTTCCCTTCACTAAAAACCCTATCAAACCTTACAGATTTGCCAAAGTCTAACATTGGCGTATGCAAACTGACCGTATTTATTTCTCCAAATCATAGCGGATCTCTGGCTGCTTTTTGAAGAAGACGATATTAAGAGATACATTACTAAAGTATCCCCCAATCCTGACTTCTTGATGCCAAAGCGTGACGAGATTTGTTGCACTCCTGAGCAGTGGGGTCAGAATCAGCTACTATAGCTAATTGCGGCAAAGCTGAATAGTTTCAGCCCCTTAAGAAGCGACACGCAACGAGAAATTCTAATGAAAGTTACCCAGGAAAAGCTCCCCGCCAGTCAAATTGGTCTAGAAATCGAGATCACCCCTGAGATGTCATCAAAGGCTTACGAGAAGGCTCTCCAGGAGTTTACTCGGAATGCTAACATTCCTGGGTTTCGTAAGGGCAAAGTGCCCCGCCAAGTTTTGCTACAGCGGTTTGGTTCAAGCCGGATTAAGGCCACGGTGGTTGAAGATTTGATTCAAGACAGCTTGAAAAAGGCGGTCGAGACCGAAAAAATTCAAACGATGGGGCAATTTAGTCTCCAGTCCTCCTTCGACGAGTTAGTAGAGCAATTTGAGCCTGGTTCACCCTTAACCTTTGCCGCCGCGATCGATGTTCCGCCGGAGGTCAAGCTGGGTGAATACACGGGGTTGACGGTTCAAGCAGAAGAAGTAAAGTACGACTCTGGCAAAGTGGACGAGGTGCTAGAAAACTATCGGAAGCGGGCTGCAACACTGGTTCCGGTTGAAGGACGAGTTGCTGAACCCGGCGACATGGCGATCGTAGACTTTGCTGGACGATTTGCAGAAGGGCCCGAAGGGGAAGAGGCTGGCGAAATTCCGGGCGGCAGCGCCGAAGATTTTCAGGTTGAACTCTCTGAAGGTAAATTTATTCCGGGATTTGTGGAAGGAACGTTTGGGATGAGTCCCGGCGAAACCAAGGAAGTCGAGGTGACTTTTCCCGAAGACTATCCTCAGCAGGACTTGGCAGGCAAACCCGCTATCTTTACGATCACACTGAAGGAATTGAAAGCCCAAGAGCTGCCCGATTTAGATGATGATTTTGCTCAAGAAGTCAGCGATTTTGAGACTGTGGCAGAACTGCGAGAATCCTTAGAAACTCGTTACCAGAAAGAAGCCGAGCAAAAAACCAAGGATAACAAGCAGGAAGCTTTGCTCACAGAGCTAGTGAAGCATGTTGAGGTTGAACTGCCTGAAACCTTGGTGAAACAAGAAATTGACTACTCTGTTACCCAAACAGCCATGCAGTTTAGTCAGCAAGGAATGGACGTTAAAAAAATGTTCACTCCAGAAATTGTTTCCATGCTGCGACAGCAGGCTCGCCCTGAGTCGATTACACGGATTCAGCGCACTCTGGCTTTAGGAGAAATTGCGAAGCAGCAATCTTTGGAGGTGGAGGCTAGCGCGATCGAAGCCAAAATGAATGAAATCTTGGCTGAGTATGCGGGGCAAGATCGGGAGTTCGATATGGAACGGTTGCGGGAAGTGGTTTCGGAAGATTTGCTGAAGGATAAAATCTTGAGTTGGTTAGAGGAGCATGGCTCGGTAGAACTGGTTCCAGAGGGTTCGTTGAAGCCGACTGAAGCAGCGGAAGAGGACTTAGAAGAGAGTCAGGGATCTCCTGGGGAAACTGAGGTTGCTTCTGATGCGGCGATCGTCGATGTTGTAGCTGAAGTGGTAGAAGAGGGTGCTGAAGCCGAGGAGGCTGAAGTAGAGGGGGCAGAGGAGAGAACCGAAGCGATCGCTGAAGAAGCGATCGACGCGGCGGCTCCTGAAACTCCCAAAAAACCAAGGGGAAAGCAGGGAAGCCAACGCCTTAATCTGAATCGAAGTAGGATAGGGGAAGGAGGGAGCGGTTCTGAGGAGAGATCTCAAGCGATCGCGTTTCATCCTTCCTCACGTCCTCCCTGAATGCTCTAGGACAGTTAGTCCATCATTGTCGGGTAGAGTAAGGGTGCTGAAGCCAGCAGACCTGCAAAGCTGATTTTTATCTCAAAAACAAGAGTTCATCGTATTTTCAGATCCTATGCCCCAGTCCAACGATTTCAAGTATTCCCTATCTAGCACTAGAGATTTGAGGTTTAACTCCTCAAGCTCGTACCCCCTTTCCTCCAGCCTTGAGGTACAAAACGTTGTTCCCATGGTTTTAGAGCAGTCAGGACGAGGTGAACGCGCCTTCGACATCTACTCTCGCCTCTTGCGGGAGCGCATTATTTTTCTGGGCACCCCCGTCACCGACGATGTCGCAGATTCGATCGTGGCTCAACTGCTCTATCTCGATGCCGACGATCCTGAAAAAGACATTCAAATCTACATTAATTCTCCAGGCGGCTCAGTTTCGGCGGGCATGGCAATCTACGATACGATGCAGCAGGTTCGCCCCGATGTCGTTACGATTTGCTACGGTTTAGCGGCAAGCATGGGCGCATTTTTGCTCTCAGCCGGAGAACACGGAAAACGGCTATCCCTCCCCAGCTCTCGGATTATGATTCACCAGCCCTTAGGAGGCGCTCAGGGTCAGGCAGTCGATATTGAAATTCAAGCCAGAGAAATTCTATACATCAAACGTACATTGAACGAATTGTTGGCTTATCATACAAAGCAACCTTTTGATAAAGTTGAGGCGGATACAGAGCGTGATTTTTTCATGTCGGCAGAAGAAGCCAAGGACTATGGTCTGATTGATCAGGTGGTCACTCGCAAAGATTTACCCACGATTACCGCAGTGAAATAAGGGGCGAATATGTCTAAGTATGACTCCCATCTCAAGTGTTCGTTCTGCGGCAAATCGCAGGAGCAAGTTCGGAAACTCATTGCCGGACCTGGAGTTTACATTTGCGATGAGTGTGTTGATCTGTGCAACGAAATTTTAGATGAGGAACTGTTCGACTCGACGGCGGCCGTTCCTCAGCCTTCGGCACGGCGAGACAGTCCTGAGAAGCGTCCGGCTCGTTCAGCTAATATGTCGATGAGCCAAATCCCTAAACCCCGTGAGATTAAAAAGCATCTTGACGGGCATGTGATTGGGCAAGATGAGGCAAAGAAAATCTTGGCGGTGGCGGTTTATAACCACTATAAGCGTCTCAGCTTTTTGCAATCGAAGGGTACGGCAAAGACCGAAGACCCAGTAGAACTGCAAAAGTCAAATATTTTGTTGATTGGTCCTACGGGCTGCGGTAAGACTTTGTTAGCCCAAACCTTAGCTGAAATGTTGGATGTGCCTTTTGCTGTGGCAGATGCCACGACGCTGACTGAGGCGGGTTATGTCGGGGAGGATGTTGAAAATATCCTCTTAAGGCTTCTCCAGGTTGCAGATTTAGATGTGGATGCGGCGCAGCGCGGCATTATTTACATTGACGAAATCGATAAGATTGCTCGTAAAAGCGAAAACCCTTCCATTACCCGAGATGTGTCGGGAGAGGGGGTTCAACAGGCGCTTCTGAAGATGTTGGAGGGAACAGTTGCTAATGTGCCGCCGCAAGGAGGACGCAAGCACCCTTATCAGGACTGTATTCAGATTGATACGAGCAATATTTTGTTTATTTGCGGTGGAGCGTTTGTGGGTTTGGATAAAGCCGTAGAGCAGCGGATGGGCAAGAAGTCGATGGGCTTTGTGCAACCGGGTGAGGGACAGATTAAGGAGAAGAAATCGTCGGATGTGCTGAAGCATTTAGAGCCAGACGATATGGTGAAGTTTGGGATGATTCCTGAGTTTATTGGGCGGGTGCCTGTAATGGCGGTGGTGAACCCTCTGGATGAGGATACGTTGACAGAGATTTTGACGGAACCCAAGAATGCGCTGGTGAAGCAGTTCCAGAAGCTGATGCGGATGGATAATGTGAATCTGGAGTTTAAGCCGGATGCGATTCGGGCGATCGCCAAAGAAGCATTTCGCCGCAAAACTGGAGCCAGAGCATTACGCAGCATTGTGGAAGAATTGATGCTAGATGTGATGTACGAGCTACCCTCCCGAAAAGACGTGACTCGTTGTGCTATCACTCGCGAAATGGTTGAGAAGCGATCGACTGCCGAACTGTTGGTGCATCCGTCCTCTTTGCCGAAGCCAGAGTCTGCCTAGGCTGCCATCGCTGAGCTGAATTGGATTTGAGCACAGGTGACGTTAGGCTAACCCTGAGCGGAATCTGTCTTTTTGCCTTTTATTACCTTTCAGAAAATGCCTGAGATTACTATCCGTGGTGTGGATCACTACTACGAATGGATTGGCGTTCCCGGAGAACCAGTTCCGTCGGGTAAGCCTGTATTAGTTTTTATTCATGGCTGGGCGGGTTCGACTCGTTATTGGCAGAGTACGGCACTGGCTTTTGCAGAGCAGTTTGATTGCCTGTTGTACGATATGCGAGGCTTTGGGCGATCGCTTCTGCCTCGTCCAATTCCTGCCGAGGTAGAAGCCTTGGGTTGCGAACTTGATAGTTTTGCCGATGATTTAGCCCTGCTGCTAGATGCCTTAGGCATTGAGAAGATTTATCTCAATGCCCACTCTACAGGCGGCTCAGTGGCAGTGATTTTCCTCAATCGTTATTCGCAGCGGGTTGAACGAGCGATTTTGACTTGTAATGGAGTGTTTTCTTACAATGCTTTGGCATTTAAGACCTTCCACTTTTTCGCAGGCTATGTCGTTGCGTTTCGCCCATCCTGGCTCAAGAGCATTCCCACCGTCGATCGCCTTTTCATGGCGCGTTTTGTCCGGCAGCCTTTGCCTAAAGCTACCAACCGAGCATTTCTAGAAGATTTTTTGACGGCAGATCAGGAAGTGGCATTGGGAACAGTCTACACGGCAGTTAGCCAAAAAGCGGCTGAGGAAATGCCCGGTGAGTTTGCGCGGCTAACGGTACCGACGCTGCTAATTTCGGGAGAGTTTGACCAAATTATTCCGGTCGAGTTGGGGCGAACCGCAGCGGCTCTCAGCGACAAAGTAGAGCATGTGATCTTGAAAAACACGGCTCATTTCCCCATGTTGGAAGATAGCGAGACCTACTTGAAGGTGACACGATCGTTTTTGCGGGAAAGCGCGATCGCCTCCGCCTAAGGGGATGATTTTGCCGCCAACCACTCGATTAAGATGGCATTGACCTGCTCTGGAACTTCATCTTGGGGGCAATGTCCTGCGCCTTCCAACGGGATAAACTGCGTCACGGCAGAGTATTTTGTGAACGCTCGACCCAAGGCGATCGGTTCCCATGGATCGCGATCGCCCCACAGTAAAGGGCAGGGCAGGGCAGCACCTCTAGCAAGTCTTCGGGCAAAGGACCCTGAGAGTATCGAGTAAATGCCAAAAATACATCTGCGGCACCGGGTTCGGCGGCAGGAGCCATCAGCATATCCACCAGCTCATCGGTCACCGCTTCGGGATGGGCATAGGCTTGTAAAAGAATTTTGCGAATGGTTTTGGGTTTAGCGAGGAGACTAAAAAAGCTGTGCCCAATCCAGCGAATGCCTAGAATCTTTTGCAGAATCGGCGTTCCTAGGTTGCGATACCAGGGAAGAGTGGTGCGCCGGCGATCGTGTAAAAGCCGCAAAGAACAATTCAGCATTGCCACTTCCCGCACCCAGTCTGGATGAGCAACGGCTGTTTGCATTGCCACAATGCAGCCAATAGAGTTGCCGATCAAGAATACCGGTGTGCCTACAACTTCGCGGCAAAAGTCGGCAATTTGCTGTGCCCAGGTTTCAAAGGTATAGTTTATTTCGCTGCCCGGCGTAGGCTTGGCTGAGCCACCAAAGCCAATCAGGTCAATAGCATAGACTCGGTACTGTTGTGCCAGGGTGGGAATATTTTTCCGCCAGTGTCCCCAAGAGGCTCCAAAACCATGAATCAACACGACGGCTGCTCCAGTTTCGCCCTGAGTTTGATAACAAATGGGAAACCCCTCGCCATGTCCAGTTTTTTGGAGCGGCAAGGGTTTCTAAGGAAGAAGCGATCGGAAGGGAGGTCATGCCAGAATAAGGAGATAGATTTACATTTCTTTACTCTTTATTCTGACAGGTTTTCTTTTAGCCGAAGCGACCGCTGACATAATCCTGCGTGGATTTTTCTTTGGGTTGGTTAAAGATGTTTTGGGTGCGATCGTGCTCTACCAAGTATCCAAATCGTCCGCCACTTTCAGACGCTTCGGCGTTAAAAAATGCCGTCATATCTGCCACACGGGATGCCTGCTGCATGTTGTGGGTCACGATAATAATGGTGAACTCTTTCTTGAGTTCGTGCATGAGATCTTCCACCCGTAGGGTAGAAATGGGGTCAAGGGCAGAACAGGGCTCGTCCATGAGAATGACTTCGGGCTTAATGGCGATCGTGCGGGCAATACACAAGCGCTGCTGCTGTCCCCCCGAGAGGGATAAGCCACTTTGCTTCAGCTTATCTTTCACCTCTTCCCAGAGCGCTGCACTTTTAAGCGATCGCTCGACCAACTCATCCATGTTGCCTTGGTAGCCATTAATCCGAGCCCCAAACGCAATATTGTCGTAAATTGATTTAGGAAACGGGTTAGGCTTTTGAAACACCATGCCAATCCGACGGCGCACCTCGACCGGATCAGTTTGTTTAGAGTACAGGTCAACCCCTTCAAAGGTAATGCGACCCTCAACCCGGGCGCTAGGAATGAGGTCGTTGAGGCGGTTGTAGCACCGCAACAAGGTACTTTTGCCACAGCCAGAAGGTCCAATAAAAGCTGTGACCTGGTTCCGAGGAATATCTAAGTAGACATCTCGAACGGCATGGAAGGCACCGTAATAAATATTGACTTTCTCGGTGCGAATCACCACATCCGACAGGGAGGGGTGGGTAGAGTTAGGTTGAGTATCGGAAACAGCCATAGGTTTCGGAGGATTGACAGGACAAGGTGAAGGTTTTAATGAGAAATTGCCACTTAACCAAACGTTTGGCGGCGGGAAAGACTACGGGCGATGATGCTAACGACCAGAATCAGCATGACTAGCAACAGAGAAGCCGCCCAGGCTAATTCTTGTTGATTCTTGTAGGGTGCACCGGCAAAGTTATAAATCAACACCGGCAGAGTCGCAATGGGTTCGAGTACACCCTTAGCATAGTATTGGTTAAACAATGCCGTGATCAGCAAGGGAGCCGTTTCGCCCGATGCGCGCGCCAAGGAGAGGGTCACTCCTGTCGCAATAGAAGGAAGAGCGGCGGGCAGCACAATTTGGCTGATGGTTTGGAAGTTAGTAGCACCCACCCCGATCGCCCCTTGACGAGTCTCCATCGGCACTGATTTCAATCCCTCTTCTGCCGTCCGTTCCACAATAGGAACCATGAGGATGGCTAGCGCGATGCCTCCTGCCAATGCCGAAAAGCTGCCAGTTGTGAGCACGACCACCCCATAGGCAAACAATCCCATGATAATGGAAGGCACGCCGCTGAGAACGTTGATACCAAAGCGAACAAAGTTAGCAAATTTTGTCCCTCGGGCAAACTCTGAAACAAAAATGGCTGCCATAACGCCGAAGGGAACGCTAATGAGGGCAGCGATCGCCAAGACAATCAGAGAACCAACAATCGCATTTCCAAAACCGCCGCCTTTCATCAAGGGCGGCGGCGGCAGTTGGGAGAACAAGTCTGGGCTAAAGCTAGGAGCGCCCCTAGAAATAACTGTCCAAAGAATCGAAAATAAGGGCAGTGCCAGCAATAAAGCACAACCCGTCACCAGAACAGTCATAAAGGTGCCAAACCATTTCCGCCGAGGCGACACCGTATAAGACATTGCCTCTTGACTCGAACCAGGATGGGGCTGATCTGAAACCGGAGCCATAATATACCTGTACCCAAGTGAATAAAAAACTATTCGATTTGCTGAAAGCGACTGATGACAACTTCTGCCAACACGTTGACCGCAAGAGTCAGAAGCATCAAAATTAATCCGGTGTAAAGCAAGGAAGAAAGCTGTAAACCGCTAGCCTCGGAAAACTGGTTGGCAATTAAAGAGGCGATGGTTGAGGCCGGATCGAACACTGAAGCGCTAATTCTGGGCGCGTTGCCAATTAACATCGCGGCTGCCATAGTTTCGCCCAATGCCCGACCTAGGGCTAGCATCACTGCGCCAATAATGCCTGACAGCGCCGCTGGCAGCAGCACCTTTAAAATGGTTTCCCACCGAGTCGCACCCAGCGCCAATGAACCTTGGCGAAGCTGAGGCGGCAAAGAAATTAAGGCATCTCTTGAAATTGCAATAATAATAGGAGAAATCATAATGCCCAAGACTAGACTAGCCTGGAACAGACCTCTGATATCAGGGGCTGTGCTAAAAAGCGGAATCCAACCGAAGGCTTGGTGAATTCCTTCTAGAACAGGTTGAATCGCTGGAACCAATACAAAAATGCCCCAGAGCCCGTAAACCACGCTAGGGACAGCCGCCAATAATTCGATGATGAACGCCACAGGTGTACGCACCTTGGCAGGCAAGAAATCTTCGCTGAGAAAGACCGCTACCCCTACCCCTAAAGGAACTGCAATGAGCAGTGCAATCACGGAACTCATGATGGTGCCGTAGATTTGGGGCAGAGCGCCGTAGAGATCTTCAACAGGGCTCCAACGACTGGCAGTAACAAACCCTAGACCATATTTGGCGATCGCCGGATACGCGATGGAAAACAGAGAAGCTGTGATCCAAAGCAAAACAACCGCAATAAAACAAGCAAATGCGCAGGTTAAGCCTAAGAATATCCGATCAATCCATCGAGCGATCGCGATCGATTGTTTCTCGGTTCCAAAAGACTCATTGGCTGTGGACACACTCATAAATTAGCCCTGAGAGAACAAAAAGCTCAACCTGAAACCTTTAATTGAGACCCTAATCCCGAAAGTAGCCCTGAACCTGATTTTTAATGGACAAGAAAAAACAAGTTCAAGACCCGTCATCAATCCTGTAATTCAAATAGCCAGCCCTACAGGCTCATCAGGATGCCCATAGGACTGACCCATTCATTTACTGAATCTTGGTCACAGCTTCGGTCACCTTACTGTTCACGCCACCCGGCAAGGGAATATAGCCCAGTTCATCGGAGAACTTTTTGCCATCGGTCAATGCCCAGTTAACCACCGAGGTCAATGCCTCTTTCTTAGCCGCATCTTGGTACGTGGGATACAGCAACAGCCAGGTCAAGCTAGTGATGGGATAAGCCCCAGCATCAGTAGGATCAGCAACTTGAAGAGCAAAGTCAGCCGGAAGTTCAGCACCCTCAAAGGTCAGAGCCCCTGCTTCTGGAGAAGGAGCAATGATTTTGCCAGATTTATTTTCAATGGCTGCCATCGATAAGCCATTTTCTTTGGCATAGGCATACTCAACGTAGCCTACCGAGCCTTCAGCTTGTTGAACTTGCGCAGTCACACCTGGATTTCCTTTAGCCCCTGTCCCAACTGGCCATTCCACTGTTTGTTGGCTCCTGCGGTCCAGTCGGGGCAGGCTGCTTTAAGGTGAGTGGTAAACACAGCAGTGGTTCCACTTCCATCAGAGCGGTGAACAAAGCTAATGGGTTGGTTGGGCAAAGATGCACCCGGATTGGCAGCAGCGATCGCCGGATCATTCCAGGTGGTAATTTTGCCTGTAGCAATGCCACAATAAGCATCGCGTGAAAGCTTCAAATCCTTGACTGCTGGAAGATTGTAAGCAAACACAACGGAACCTGCCGTCATAGGCACTTGAACAGGATCAGCCCCATACTTTGCCTTAAACTTTGCCTTCTCTTCATCCTTCAAAGGCGAGTCAGTGGCTCCAAAATCGACGGTGCCTGCAAGAAATTGTTCAACGCCTGCGCCGCTACCCACGCCCTGGTAGCTGATTTGAACACCGGGTTGAAGCTTGTTGTACTCAGAGAACCAGCGAACATAAAGAGGTTCAGGGAAAGTAGCTCCTGCACCATTAAGTGAAGCAGCTTTGACAGTGCCACTGGCAGCACCGCTCGTAGCAGGAGAGCCGCTGGTTGCGGAGGGCGCTTCAGGGGTGGTGGATTGACATGCCGCAAAGCCTAGGGAAACCAGTGCCAGAGAAGCCAAAAAAGCTCGACGCTTTAAGCGAGTTGAAGTCATATGTTCCTGTCAGTTTCGTATATTCTTATCAGGGTCGCGCCTGAATACTAGCGTCCAGTGGTAAAGAAGACCTGAGCATTAGGTAAAGAACAGTTTAAGTTTTTAGGAATTTTAATGCGACTGTCATCAGCGCTATGCTGTGAATATACCGATCCTTAAAGTCCTAATGAGGCTTGAGCCCACGATATGTATCATGTGATATACGACGGAAACTGTAACTTATGCGTCAATTTGGTCAAAACTCTAGAACAGCTCGATCGCGGTAAGCAGTTTCAGTATGCTCCCATGCAAGATCAAAGCGTTCTAGACCAACATGGCATCACACCCCAGGATTGCGAAATGGGAATGCTGCTGATTCACCGCGAGCACCCAACGCAGCGGTGGCAGGGCAGTGAGGCGGCTGAAGAAATTGGGCGGTTATTGCCTGGAGCAGAGGGGCTTGTGGCGGCTTATCGGGCAATTCCAGGCGCAAAATGGATGGGCGATCGCCTCTACGAACAAATCCGCGACCATCGCTACACGCTCTTTGGCAAACGAGATCGCCTCTACCAATCCACCTATCCCACCTGTAATGCTGGAACTTGTTCCTAGAAATTGCTTCTACATTAAGGTAGCCCTAGAAGATGGAGCAGCCACACAAAGCGGCAAGAAGATTGATCAGTAAAAGGGTGCAACGTTTCGATAATATAAGAAGGCTTATTTTTTAGAACACCCCGCTGGCGGAGGCTCTCCCATGCTGACCCTTAAAATTGTCGTTTATATCGTTGTTGGTATCTTTATTTCTCTCTTCGTATTCGGCTTTCTCTCTAACGATCCCTCTCGTAACCCCAATCGTCGGGATATGGAATAGGCTCTTTAGAAACCGGGTGTAGGGCTGGGGTGTAGTTTTTTCTGCTCAAAGAAATCATTTCTATTCCCCGTTTCCCTTCTCCCTCAGACCCAAGTTGTTGAGGATGTCCTAACGTCCTCAGGTTGGGCTGCTTGCTGTGTTCGCCTGAAGATTATGCCTTACCCGGTTTTACCGCCTACTCCACCACCTCTGATTCAATTTCAACCGCAAGGGGAATCTCTTCCTTTTGTTCCTGTTGATCCCTCTCCTTTCACAGCGCCCCTATCGCCAGAGTTTAGTTCTACAGCGTCCTCTCTATATCGCCCCCTAGAAGTGGGCATGAGCCGTAATGGGGTGAAACCCGAGAGTTCTCAGCCTCTTCTCATTCGGCTTCCTCCGGCACTCGATCGCTTGGCTGAGGCGAGGGAGATCTCTCAAGACGTTGTTCTGCCCTCTGTGCCGCCGACCTCTCTACCAGAAGGCGAGGCGTTGCCGTTGCCTACTCAGCCGCTGCCCCCATCGGCTCTGCCCGATGAAGCTGTACCCAATCCTGCTGGGGTGGATGAGAATCGGGTGGATGAGAATCGGGTGGATGAGAATCGGGTGGATGAGAATCGGGTGGATGAGGCTTTACCCGATAGAACTTTGCCAGATGGAGATTTGCCAGATAATGCGCTGCCAGATTATGTGCTGCCAGACAACATACTCCTAGATAATTCGCTGCCCGATAATATCGAACAGCAGTTTCCTTTAGAAATCCCCCGATCGCCCCTTCCCAGCAACATACCCGCCACTCCAGCGCCGAGGCTGCCCCCGCTTCCGAGTCCGCCCATACCCGGTGCTGAAAATGTGATTGAGCTGAATGCCGATCGCCAAGTTTATGATGAGCGCGGGCAGGTTTATCGGGCTCAAGGCAATGCAGTGATGCGGTTTCGGGGAGCAATACTGAGCGCCGATCGCATTCAGGTCAACGTGCCGAACCGCATTGTGGTGGCTGAAGGTAATGCAGTGCTCACCCGAGGACAGCAAGTGATCAAGGGCGATCGCTTGGAATATAACTTGGTGCAAGGCGAAGGCATTTTCTTAGGAGCGAGCGGCGAGTTAGATTTGGGGGCGGCTGAATCGGATTTTTCTTCCGCCCTACCCACCGATGATGCGGCGCAGCGAGTTGCGACCCAAACAACGGGCGATCGCGTGACGGCAGCTCAGCCGGTGCAGGTCACTGGGGCAAATTCAGGCATCACGTTTGGCTTGACAGCAGGGAACAACCGCAATAACACCGCCACCGGCACAACGGGCGAAGTCCGACGACTGCGCTTTGAAGCCGAACAGATTGACTTTACTGCCGAAGGTTGGCAAGCCAGTAATGTTCGCATTACCAACGATCCTTTTTCACCGCCAGAGTTAGAGTTGCGATCGAACCGCGTTACGTTTACTCGTCTATCGCCGACTCGCAGCGAAATTCGGGCACGTCGTCCAGTTGCAGTTTTTGACCAAGGGCTGCGGCTGCCCTTACTGCGCGATCGCATCATTCTAGATAGCAGCGAACGCGACCCTGGCTTATTGCAATTTGGCTTTGATCAAGACGAGCGGGGTGGTTTTTTTATTGAGCGCACCTTTCAGGTTATCGCTAGCCCTTTAGTCAACTTCAGCATCACACCGCAGGTTTTGTTGCAGCGCAGTTTAGACCAAGGGAATTTTTTTGATCCCTCCTCCTTTGGCTTAACCTCTCGCCTTAACGCCACCCTGGGTCGCAATACCTCGATTGTGGGAAACGCAGTTTTGACCAGCCTTGATCTTCAAGATGTAGAAAATTCTTTACGAGCAAGCCTCCGGGCAAGACAACGAATTGGCGATCATACGCTGGCGCTGGAGTACACCTACCGCGATCGCCTCTTCAACGGCTCTCTGGGCTTTCAAAACGTGCAGAGCAGCATTGGGTTTGTCATTACTTCTCCCATTATGCCCTCGGCACGACAGGCATTAACCTCAGCTATCAAGGGGGTGTGCAATACATTAATGCCAACACGGATCGCCCTGAACTGTTGGCAATATCCCGCGAAAACGATCGTGTTGATCTCACCCGCTATCAAGCCAGCGCTTCGATCAGTCGTCCCTTTACCCTTTGGCAAGGCACTGCGCTCCCTGCAACGCCCACTGAAGGCTTGCGATATAGCCCCGTACCCATTACGCCCTATTTAGTGCTTGCTCCTGGCGTTACGGGCGTATTCAGCGGTTACAGCAGCAACGAAACCCAATCAAGCTTGACCGGCTCTATCGGACTGTATGGGCAATTGGGTCATTTTTCAAAGCCAATTTTTGACTACACAGCCTTTAACATTTCCTACTCTAACCGCTTGCTCACTGGAGAATCCCCTTTTTATTCGATCGTATTGTCGATGAACAGGTTCTTTCGGCAGGCATCACGCAACAGATTTATGGACCGTTTCGCGTCGGCATCCAGACCGCTCTTAACCTCGATACAGGACGACAAATTGACACCACCTACTCGCTAGAGTACAAGCGTCGCGCCTATTCTTTATCCTTCAGCTTTAGCCCCGTCCGAGAAGCGGCAGCCGTCTCGCTCCAAATTAGCGACTTTAACTGGACAGGCGACCCAGGGCGGTTTTCAGGGCTGGGGGCAGACACAGTCGATGGCGGGGTCAGGACAAGAAATTGACAGCGACAAAATAACTCAGGGCGATCGTCTGCCCGCGATCGCCACTGCACCCACGCCCCAAACCGAAATCTGTTGCCGTCGTAGTACCTGTGCCGCCGATTGCACGGTTGCCCCCGTCGTATAAATATCATCTAATAGCAGAACGGTTCCCGTAGGGCGTTGCCGCAGAAAATCTTTCCCCAAGGCAAAGGCTCCCGCCAAATTTTGCTCCCGGGCTTGGGGCGACAGCTTAAACTGTGCCTCTGTCGCTTGAATCCTGGCAAGCCCGAAGCGTTTCAGCGGCAGCCCTGCGGCTTCACAAAATGCTTCGGCAAGGAGTTCGGCTTGATTAAAACCCCGTTGCGCCATTTTGTCAGGATGCAGGGGAATGGGGACGACAATCACCGAGCTCTTGATGGGCAACTGAGCGCTGAGCCACGATTGAGCTAACCATTGCCCCAGAGGACGGGCTAACTCAGGATGATTATCGTATTTAAGGGAGGCGATCGCCGTTTGAGTGCCCCACCATATTTGCCCCAAGCCACGATCGGCAAAGCGCCCTGCTGAGCAGGCTGAGGGAGTTGGCATTGCTGCAACTGCCGCTGGCAAGGCGAACAAATCACTTTAGGTGCCGATCGTCCACACAGCGGACACGGAGACTCTAAAAAGATATCCAACCAGCTTCGTAGCCCTTTTCCTAGCCCTTTAGCCCAACGGTTCATAACGGCTCATCCCATTAAAATATACTCAGCCTTCAGCCCTGAGAATGTGTGATATTTCCCCTTCAGCGTTAACTCTGGTAATAAAACTGAACAGAAGACGAAAGAAGGTCGCTAGAATGGCTGTAACAAATCTATAGTTCCACTTTTCTACATGGGACTTAACATGATTGTTATCCTAGGTCTAACTCAAGTAACGTCAAGCTACAAACTGTAAACCTACATTTAGTCACAGAGCAAAAAACATCAGAAATACCCTATGGCTTTGATCAAGCAAAATCGCGATTTACCAACCATCAACGAACGGATTCGATTCCCAAAAATTAGGGTCATTGATACAGACGGTGGGCAACTCGGCATCCTGACTCCCCGGGATGCCTTGCGAATGGCAGAAGAAAAAGAACTCGATCTTGTTTTAGTGAGCGACAAGGCTGACCCGCCCGTCTGCCGCATTATGGACTACGGTAAGTTCAAGTTTGAGCAAGAGAAAAAGGCACGCGAAGCTCGCAAAAAACAGCATACTTCCGATGTCAAGGAAGTGAAAATGCGCTACAAAATCGAAGACCACGATTACAACGTGCGGGTGACCCAGGCTGAAAGGTTTCTAAAGTCGGGTGATAAGGTTAAGGCAACCATTATGTTCCGTGGACGAGAAATTCAGCACAGCGATCTAGCTGAAACCTTGCTGAAGCGGATGGCGACGGATCTTCAGGAGTTTGCTGAGGTGCAGCAGGCACCTAAGCGGGAAGGACGCAACATGATGATGATGCTTTCTCCTAAGAAATAAATCTCCCTAAGAAGTAGCCCAGAGGTCAAGAAGACGCATTTATTTTGCGATCGCTTGCTCTGGGTTTTATTTTTGGGCGTGTCTATACTCGGGAGCATCCTGCCCCTGCTCGTCCGCATGAACTCCCCATCTGAGTCTGATTCATTCCAATCATTCGATGTTTTTCTCTGCTACAACAGCAAAGATAAGTTGGCGATCCGGGCGATCGCCCAACAGCTAAGCGATCGCGGCCTTTCCTACTGGCTCGACGAGGAGCAGTTGCTCCCTGGTCGGCATTGTCCGTGCGACTCAGGAACAGGACATGCTGCGGCTGGGCGCGGTGGCGGTGTTTGTGGGGAAACATAGCATTGGCAAGTACCAAGATTTAGAAATCTCCACTTTCCTACCCGTGAACCGCGATCGCGGATTGCCCATTATTTCAGTGGTTCTCAACGATGCTCCACCCCAAACAACGCTACCGGGATTTCTAATGCCGTTTACTTGGGTTGATTCGCCTGACTGATCCGAATCTGTTGGAGCAGTTAATCGTTGGGATTACGGGGGGGCGATCGCGGGGGGATCCGGTCGTGATTATCGAAACGCCCCAAATTATTGACGCGGCGATCGCGGCGAATATTCCCAATAATTTAACGCGACAAGGGGCAATTGCCTTCGTGGGACGTACCCCCGAACTCGCCCAACTGCATGATCTATTGCAACAAGAAACTCCCGTCGCCCTCTGTGCGGTGCAGGGTATGGGCGGCATTGGCAAAACCGAATTGGCGTTGCAGTTTGCTTATCAGGAGCGCGATCGCTAAACCTATCCCGGCGGCATCGCTTGGCTGGATGCGCGGCAAGCCATGCGATTGGGAAGCCTGCTCAATTTCCTGCAACAACTGCTCTTTCAGCGTCATAACTCTGCTCTCCGTCCATGCTGCTGGTTCGCATCCACAAATTGCCCAAGATTCTTTGCCCCAATCTTTTATTATTGTATCAAAAGATCCTTCTCAAACAGCTCAAAGAGGCATTGCTGAATCACGTATGAATTTGCCCCCTAAATCTCCCATTCTGGGGGACTTTGAAAGGTTCGGAAGTCCCCCAGAATGAGGGATTTAGGGGGCGATCAGAGCCATAGCATCTCAAGGATTCATACTTCCATTCAGCAATGCCCTCAAAGACATAGGACAAGCGATCGCCTATTTGCACGCAGCCATAGAAGAAGGCACCTGAGATTGACTGGGTATCGCCCTTAAAAAAACCACCGCAGCCACAGCATCCGATCGCCTTGCAGCGCGGCATCAAGCCGAAAAACGTCCATGAGTCAGCTCGACAGGCGTGAACTTTCTCGCTGTATTCTTTAGGACAAACTTACCGAAAAAGTTGAAACCCTTGCTGGCGCAATCCCATCGGCAATAACGATAAGCCTAATCCTGCCCATGTCTTGGCGGGGTTTGCTCTTTTCCCCGCGCGTACTAACGATCGCCCCAGCTCAGTCTCTCCCGTCTCAATTAATCGCAGTCCCAGCAGCAACTTGGTTTCAGCAAGGCGGCTCTGACGAACTTTTTCTAGCTCCAAGTCTTCAAACTGAAAGTTTTCTAGATAGCGAATTTTGTCTTGAAAGTAGGGAATGGCGCGGTGGATGCCTTGTTGCTCGGCATGAAAACGGTATTCCATGAGGCGATCGCCCCAGTAAAATGCTTGTTTTCCTGCCAGTGCCAGCCGCACCAACAAATCATTGTCTTCGCAGTTTTGCATGTTGGGACGCATGTAACCCACATCTAGCAAAGCTTGCCGCCGAAATAAAGTTGCACCGACCTGTAAGCATTGTTGAACAAATATCACTTTCAATAGATCGTTAATTATGCCGTTGGGTAGCTCAGTACGTCCCCATTTTTTAGAGTTGATATCGGTCAGTTGCAAATCCCGATCGCCTTTGCCATTAATCACCCAATGGTCGGTGCTAACAAAATCGACCTGAGGATCGCGATCGAGAATTGCGGCAGTTTGGGCAAGAAACTGAGGAGTGAGGCGATCGTCGTCGTCAAATTTCAGGAAGTATTCTCCGGTTGCGGCTTCAAACCCCGATCGCATGTTGTTGCTCTTGCCAATATTTTGTAAATGGCGAATGTAGTGGATTCTGGGATCGCGATATTCTGCCAATAGGTTCGCCGTGCCGTCTGTAGAGCCGTCATCACAAATAATCAATTCAAAATCTAATTCGGTTTGTTTCAGCACACTATGAATCGCGTGGGGCAATAGTTGAACCCGATTGTAGGTGGGAATACAAACGCTAATTTTGGGCACGGTAAACACTCCAACAGAGTTCAACTTGAGATGATCTGGAACTAAAAAGTCTGGGAATCTTAAGCTTGCATTCGACGGCTCTATGGTTCCCAGAGGCTCTGTGGAGTTAACGGAATCGAGCTATAGAATCGCAGCTCGGCAATTTAAGCGATCGTGGTTCATGAATATTTTAATGATCTCCTCGACTTTTCCCTATCCGCCCACTCGGGGTGGAACTCAGGTGCGGACGTTTAACTTGCTCAAGTATTTAAGCCGAAATCACTCGGTCACCCTGATGACCCAGCGATCGCCCGATGTCACCGATGAGGAAATTGCGGAACTGAGCCACTGGGTAGATCATCTCAAAGTCTTTCCGCGCCGTCAGGATGGTGGGGGCGGTTTTGCGGCGAAGCTTCGGCGCTTTGGACGATTTGCCCTCGAGGGTACGCCGCCCAATGTGCAGGGACTTTACCTGCAAGAAGCCCAGAACTGGATGGATACGGCGGTTGCCGCCCAAACGTTTGATGTCATTACCTGTGAACACAGCGTTAATGAGATTTTTGTGCGCCCCGAATGGCGATCGCACTTGCGAACAGTGGTTGACATTCACAGCTCGGTTTATGGCACCTGCAAAAATCAACTAGAAACCCATACCTCTGAGAACACTTGGCGCGATCGGCTCAACCTGCCGCTGCTCAGACGCTATGAACGCCGCTACTGCACCAAATTCTCCACCCTCGTGGTCACCACGCCCGACGATCAGCAGCAAATTCAGAAATTTTGTCCCCATGCTTCCATTGCAGTCATTCCCAATGGCGTAGACTTTAGCCATTTTCCGGTTCGCCCGGTTGATCCGGGGGGGCACCGCCTTGTCTTTATGGGCGCAATGGATAATGTCGCCAACATTGATGCCGCCCGATTTTTCAGCCATGAAGTTTTTCCAAACATTCGGCAGCAATACCCCGAAGCCGTCTTAGAGCTCGTCGGTGCGCATCCAGTTCCCGAAATTCTAGCCTTGGGCGATCGCCCTGGCATTTCGGTGACGGGCAAGGTGCCTTCCATGGTGGAATACCTACATCGGGCGACAGTTTGCGTGGTGCCCATGCGAACGGGCTTTGGCATCAAAAATAAAACATTGGAGGCAATGGCGGCTGGGACACCGGTGGTGGGAAGCGATCGCGGCTTAGAAGGATTGGCGGTAGATGGGACAAATCCCTTGCGGGCTCTGAGAGCTAACCAGGTGGACGACTATTGTGGGGCGATCGGTCGGCTCTTTGAAACCCCCCAACTTCGACAACAGTTGTCCAAAGAGGCGCGATCGCTGGTGGAACGAGAATATACTTGGGAGCAGGCGGGTCAGCGATATCAACGGGCGATCGAGGGCACGGAATAAACGACGGGTGTTTTGAGTTGAGATTGACACAATGAGTGGTGAAATTAACCCGGAAAAGTCGAGCACTTCTAGAAGTATGAAGAACAGAGGGGAATCTGCGTCTATTCCGTCTTTGCGGTTGAGTCGGCTTCGAGGGCGGGTTGTGAGCAAAGTTCCAGTCAAGGTCAAACTGTTGGTTTCAGAGCAACCGCTGCTTTCCCATCCGGCTCATCCAGTAAAGATCTTGGTTTCTGAGCCCCTGACCGTCTCACCCGCTCCGCCCGATCGCCGCAAAGTCAATGTTTTAATTGCTCCCAAACCTTTTTGGCAACGCACCTTGCGTCCACCCATGCCCCAAGCTCGTCTCCACAAGGCTCGTCTCCACACCGTAGGAAGTTGGAAAGTCAATCTGCTGGTGACTACGCTTCTGCTTAGCGCCCTGGTGGGAGTAGGGGGCGGCGGTTTTCTGGCGGCGCAGTTCATCTTCAACCCCACCGCCTTGAGCTGGCTCCCTGGAAATAAGCCGCCGAAAGCAGAACATTTTGCCCAAACCTTGAAGGAAATTCAGGCAGAGGCGTACCGGGCGGGAGGAGTTGCAGGGAGCGCGCTTTATGTCAGCACCTATCCTGGTTTTCCCAAAGGAGCATTGGGTCAAGATGATTTTCTGCTCCCTATTTATGCGTCTTCGATGTTGGAGCAGATGACTGAGCTACGGGTTTATCGCCAAGTTAAGAGTGCGGGAAAGACTGTTTTTGAGTTGAAAGATCGCATTGCGATCGAGGAACCTACTGAGGCGGAAGCGATCGCCCCTTTAGCCACATCGGCACAACTGATTCAAGGCTCTAATCGTCTTTTGGCTTTAAGCGAAGTAGAGTTTGTGGAAGGCAAAGCCCCAGTCTCGGGCATTTGGCTGCAAATGAGTGGCGAATGGGCACGCAGTGGCAGCCAAGTAGTTTATGGACGGGTGTTGCACTACGACCCTCTGCGGACACGCTTTCAGACCCTGCTCACCTGGACGAGCCCCGCTGGAGAACTCCCTCGCTGGCAGCAAATTACGGGAGATGCCCAAACAGAACTTCTGGTGAATCAAACAGTGGGTTTGGAACCGCATTTCCAGGTATATCAGATTAAGGCGCGAAAGTCTAAGGCTGAGCCATTGCAGCTTGGGGCGATCGCCCTCACCCAGCCTGTCGCCAAGGGTCGGACTTACGAAAACGCCCTGCTACTGGCACAAAAGGGTTTGTGGGCATCGGCAAAAGAGCTTTTAGAAATCGTCAAACAAAATAACCCCTGGTCAGCCGCCGCCCAAGCTCAATTAGATTTAGTCAAACTCCACGCCCAAGCGACCCAAGCCCAAGCCGATCGAACTTGGGCAAGTCCTACTCAGCAAATTCTGGCGCTGCTGACGGACGGTCGCTGGACAAAAGCCTTAAGTCAACTCAAAATTGCCCACCAAAATGGTCATGACATTATCAATCTTCTCCATGCTAACGTTGATCAGTTTCTGCCCCGGATCGAAACTTCCCTTTTAGTCAACCCTGGTGAAGCCGATGTTTTGCGGTGGGGCACCTTGATGAAAGCGATCCAAACTAATAATCGTGATGCCGTCATTTGGCTACAAAAGCATCAAGCTCCGGCAGATATTCAGCAAGTTCTGGCATTGCTCAGCTTGCCCAGTGATAACACGTTTGCGACTCAAACCAAAGTTCAGCCGAAGCCTAGTCCAAAAATTTCGAGCAAAGTAGCAGAGAAAAAACCTGTCCTCGCTTCCCCTGTTCCGGCGGCTCCCCCCCGGTTGAATCGACCGCTAGATTTAGGCTCCGAGCCTCTAAATTTATCTTCTCCTCAACCGATCGCCCCATCGTCCGCCGAAACCCGATCGCCTGCCCCCGAGTTTCAGCCAGTGATAGAATCGCCGACCGACCAACAGATGCCACCGACCCCATCCGAAATTCCTAAGAAAGAAGAGGAGCCTCGGGTTGAATCGGTTGATCTGGTGAATCCCATTGAGCCAGTTGAGCCGGTTGAGCCAATTAATCCAATCGAGCCGAAGCGGTCAGAACTTTAAGGACTCAGTATCAAAATTGGTTGCCTAGATAATCCTTTGTCTGCAGCCCCTTCGCCCCGGTAGGAGAAGGGATTTTAGGGATGAGGGAGAAAGAGTGGTCAGTTAACCAGGTATCAAAACCCAATAGAGAAGAAATATATCTGGTGTGGACTCAGGTTTTCATTCATCAAGAATCGGCTGAAGGGAAGTCAGGAGGCGTGATTTTAAGAATGGGCAGCCGATCGCCCCGAAAAATTTCCTCACTCGCTGTGCCCAACTCTTGCAAGGCAGTGGCGATCGCTTTCGCCCCCAATATTCCCAGTAGCAAAGGAGCCGTGCCCAAGCCGACCCAAACCCCAGTCCATTGTTTCGAGTGTGTCTTCATTGTTTCGATCGCCCTCGCGTCTTTTCATTTAAAGTCCAATTTTAAAGTCCAAATCCTTTGGATTCCCAAGGCTCACTTCCGTAGCTTATGGTAAAACATCATTAAGATCACGCGAGACTTATGTTGTATTGCCAAGTTGAGGGTATGCTTTATCGCTATGCTCCAGCGTCTGTGAAATCCGCGAAAGCGGTAGGGTTTCCATGTCCAACACTGCTCAAAAATATGCCTTCTCAGGTCAAGAATCATCGTTAGGACGATGGATTATCGAAACGATCGGCTTTCCCGGAATGCGGCTTAAGCTACAAGTTCGAGGCAACGACTTACGCATTCTCTGTGAAGGAGAACCTTGTCCTAGACGCACCGATATTCAGTTGCGGTTAATTCCTGCCCTTCAGAAAAAAGACCTCAACACCCTCATTCCAGCCTATCAGCCACAGATCTATCGAGTTCAGCTTTATGGACGGTTAAACGGACAATCTGCACCCGATTGGAAAGCTTCCATTCACCTTGACCAGATCGATCGCCACCTAGAACAGCTCAAGCGTTCCCTCCAGCTTTTGCCACCAGAATTAGGGGTAGCCGCGAAAGAGCCAGAAGAGCCACCAGAACAGCTTTCGCCAGAGGCTTCTGCTCCTTCTTCTGATCCCTTTATTACCACGGCAGAAGAAGCCGCTCTTTTCCTTTCTAACCGCAACTTGGCAAAGCGCGGCAATGAAATGGCGATCGCCCTCTACCTCAGCGAAGCCTTAACCGACTTGGGCGTTGCCGTGCAAGTTAGTGCCAAAACTCTCCCTTATGCACCCGCGGCTGCCGTTCATGCTCTGCCCGACGATGTGCCCGACTTGTGGACTACGAAACGGCTATGGGTCATGTGCGAGGCTCCCTATAGTCCAGAAGCGTCTTTGATTAGCGAACCTTTAACCCAAAAGCTACGAGATTTAGAAGTCGAAGGGTTTCGGGATGCAGTCATTATGTTTCGGGTGGTGGGCGAAACCCAAACCGACTGGCTGCTGCGAGTAGATCTGACTCCGCCGGGCGAAATGCTGCGTGAGTGGGCACGCTGGGGCGATGCAGAGGCAATTCAACGATTGCTGAACCAGGAATTGCAGCCTGCTGGGTTTCAAGTGTGTACGGCAACCTTGACCGACTTGACCTTGCATTTATTTTGTGCCACTTTGCCGCTTTCTTCCACAATTCCTGATCAAAAGCGAATTCGCGCAGAAGTGGGTTTGTTCCTAGAAGCTCTTGCGCCTCAAGGCATTCAGGCTGCCAGCCTATATGGACAGGTTAAGGGCAGCGAGGCTCCGGCATGGGTGGAATGGTTAGATTTACCGGCTTCAGTTCATTCAGAGTTGGCAGAACCGGTGTTGACCTTGGCACAGAGCCAAGATTGGGGGCGATCGCCTTTTTGCTCCATCGGTTGCTCAATCCTAATTTGGGTCAGTACTTGGCAACGGGCGGGACACGGCTTCAGCTTTTGCCCAAGAACAATCTGCTGCACATTATGAGCGAGGCGTATCTTTGTCCGGATAAGCAAGCCGTGTGTAGCACAGTCATTCGGTTTTTAAAGCCACTCCAGCTTCCTCATTTGGCTGGCGTGCGCATTTATGGGCGGCGATCGGGCGAAAAGCATCCACTGTGGAAATTTGGCTCAGATTTTATCAGCCGCGACTCTTTGTCGGTTGCTCAACAAGACAGTCTCGAACCTGAAGCAATGCCAGAGTTTCTTGCCACAGCAGACTACCTCAATGATCTATTGCCGCCCCAAGAAGACTTAGACTTGACCTTGACCGAGATTCAGGTGACTTGGCAGAAGTCACGCAACTGGATTCATGCTCTACTTCAGACTGGATTAACCCGATCGCAGCTTTTCTCAGTGCCCCCAGAAGCTCAAGCGGCGATCGCCCTGCCGGGACAAGTGAGCTACCACGGCACAAAAGTCGCCCTCGTTTGGAGCGCCATTGGGGTTGTCTTGACCCTCCAAACTAATTGGCTGTTGGGTCAAGTGGTGCGTGCCCAACCCAATCAAACCGTGGCACAAACGCAGCCCATTGTTGTTTCTGCACCCAGCCCACTCAGCCCAGCGCCCCCTCTAGTGTCTCCCGCTTCTCCCCCCCCTCAAAAACACGGAGGCTGTATTCAACTCTGACGGCTTTACCCAATGGGGATCTGAACCTGCCACTAAGGGTTCCATTAGCACCGTTACAGATCCAACGACCGCGCCGATCTTGCCATCTTTGCCCTACACGCCCCCCAACCCCAAAGCCGATCTTGCCACTGCGGCGCTCTTGACCCAGTTGCCCTTACCCACCTTCAACAGCCGTCAAATCGACGAAAAGATCCAGCTTTACTATCAGTATTTGGAAAAATTTGGCACGCCAGATGTCTTGATAGTGGGCAGTTCTAGGGCTCTACGGGGCGTTGATCCGATCGCCCTGAGAGAAGCTTTGGCTGCCTTGGGCTATGCCAATGTTAAGGTCTTTAATTTTGGGCTCAATGGGGCAACAGCTCAAGTAGTTGATTTATTGGTTCAAAAGATTTTGACTCCCACGCAACTTCCCCGCATGATTTTGTGGGCAGACGGGGCGCGGGCATTGAACAGTGGCGCTGTAGACGCAACCTATGATGGCATTGTGTCATCTGCGGCTTACCGCCAACTCATGGCAGGCACATTGCCCATTCCTAAAACGGCTCTTGCCCCCGATGCACCTGATCCAACCCCGATCGCCCCTCGCAGCAGCATCAACCAAACCTTAACTGAAAGCTATGCCACGATCGATCGCACGTTTAGCCAACAGTTGTCCAATATTTCAGGCACCTATTCAGAGCGCGATCGCTTAAAGCATCTCTTTCAACAGCAATTTGGAGCCTTTTTTCCTCAGTCTGCCCCCCTAGCACCTGAAGGCATACCTGATCCCCTGCAACCACCGCCTCACCCCAGCGATTCTGCCCCAGTCGCCAAGCCAAGTGAGCCACTGGTCAATAGTGATGGATTTCTTTCCTTAGCGTTGCAATTTAACCCTGCCACTTATTATCAAAAATATGCCAAAGTGGCAGGCTCTTACGACAGCGACTATGAACAGTTTCAAATTGCGGGTAAGCAAGAGGCGGCGCTGCAATCGTTGCTCCAGTTTGCTCAAGCTCAAAAAATCCCGGTCGTGTTCATTAATCTGCCTCTGACCGATCAGTATTTAGACCCCGTGCGATCGGAATACGAGCAACAGTTTAAACAATCCATGTTGAGCCTTTCCATGAGCCAGTCGAGGGGGTTTACGTTTAGAGATTTGGGCGATCGCTGGATCACCGAACACCGCTACTTCTCCGACCCTAGCCACCTTAATCGCTATGGAGCCTATGCCATTTCTAAGCACCTCGCCCAAGACCCCATGATTCCTTGGATCAAGAAAAAGAAGTAAGACTCGAACTCTCTGACTATTGCCCCAACTTACAGCTAATCTCCAGAAAAAATATCCCGCCGCACGTAAGGATAATCAGACACCCACAAGTTATACTCTGGCAAATAGATGTCCGACACCTTCGCAATACGTCCCAAATCCGCTCGTTGAGACATCACAATCATTTCTGCAATATCACCCGGACGAATGGCTCGATGATCCCGCTTCAGAGGCACTTGCAACCGGGTCGAAAACCCCGACTCGTCACCCACTTCCAGGTTCAAACAACGCTCCCGATTTTCTACTACAACCAATTCGCCCCGTTTATTAGTTTTTTCTTCAGTGCCCACCAGTTCTTCAGTAATAAAAATATCTAAAACCTCGCCCTGCCAAAAGCCACAGTATTGATAGCGACGATTGTCAAAATTGCGGCGACTCGCCACCACCACCGGGCTCCAAAACCAGTAGAAGCCTGCCCCAATGCCCAATACCAACGCAAACACATCAAACCACTCGCCCAAAAAGGTTCTGAGCGTCAGTGCTGCCACAATACCAGTGACCGAGATCAACACTCGCCGTAGCAAATCAGACAAATTGCCCCAGCTATAGCGATATTGATCGCCTGTGGCGGTTAGAGGAATCAGTTCTTCAAATTTTTGGCGAGTCAGAGGAATCAGCATAGAGGGCAAAAGGAGAAGCTCAGTAAATCTAATGGGTCAACTTGTAGATCATGGACGGAGTCATCTTCTAAGAGGCGGCAATGGCTCATTGTCTCATGCTCGATAAAAGTATATCCACTGATTTTTCCTGGCTTTCAGAAAACAAGTTCAGTGCTTATGAGGACGTGTGGCTAGGGCGGCTTAGGACACAATCAAAACAATTCTGAAGAACGCATTCGGAAGAGCTAAGCAACTAGGGGGCAATTCTGTTGTTTTAGCTTTTCTGGTTAGGAAAGCGTCCTTACAGTCAAACTGCCTGACCTCGGGGGCTTATGGGGTCAGGCTATTTTTGTCTGCCTAATTTTTTACTTTTTGTGATGAAAACAGCCCTCTCCCCACAGGGAAAAGGGCTTTGTCAACCAGGAATCTGGGTGAGTATGGGTCAGGAGTCACTCAGGCTCTAGATCTCAGAGCGTTTACCGAGAACCTGCTCTTTCAGAGATTCAAACCCTTCACCCAATTCTTTGCGAGTGGACTCTTTTAAGGCATAGCGGTAAATGAACCAGGCAGAGTAGGACATGCCGACTAGCTCAAATAAGGGAGATAGAAGAGGAATGTCGTTAATGGCACCAATGATTGCCAATAAAAGCTTGACTGCAATGATGGATGCAATCACAAGGCTAACCGTAATAATGGGACGGCGATATTCCCCAAAGAATTCTGTCAAATAGTCGGGCAAATTCGCTAGGAACGTTGAGATTTTATCGGTGGCTTCTTTCCATTGTTCGTTAGTTTCAGACGACGAGTAAGAAGTCAGACTTCCCCGTTCTTCATTGTCATTCATTATTATTTGCTCCGTTACGTATTCTGGTGAGTTGGTATCTTGCATGACTTCAGACTCCATAGTGATACCTCTTAATGGCAATCTAAACAACTTTATTGTGAGAGAATAGCTCAGATTTGGACTAGCGCCAACCTTGAGTTACAAAATTGTTTTTTCGAGGATTGGGTAATCACAACTAAATGCTAAAGCTGGACAAATCTTTGCTGACTTAATTCATTCTTTATCTCAATGTTTATCCCCATGGAGGTGAACTAAAACTTGGTTAGTCTGATACCAAAGCCAATCTTAGGTTTTAGCTTATATGACCCTAAGATAGAGTTTGGCGAATTGCAAGTAGGGGTTACAAATTTGTGATGATTAGGGGCAATTTTGTTGGGCTAGCCTCTAGCGATCGCCATTCCTATTGACCATGCTTAAGACCTCTTGGGCAGCGCGATCGCACACGCCGACGGTTCCTAATTCTTGCCGCATCCGTTGATACCCTGCCAGCATGGTGGCGCGCCGCTGTGGGTTGGAAAGAATTTCTAAAGCTTCTTGAGCAATTCGATCTGGCGTGGCAGCGGTTTGGAGCAGTTCAGGGACGATTTCCTCCATAAGCACCAGGTTGGGTGGTGAGGCGAAGGGAATCGCTAGTTTGAGAAGATGTTTGGCAATCCAGGCGGTGAGGTCATTGAGCCGATAGGTGATGACTTGAGGAACATTAAGCAAAGCAGTTTCGAGGTTGACTGTACCCGATTTAGCGATCGCCAAATCAGTGGCTGCAATGACCGTTTGAGAGGAATGAGACTGTTTCGAGACAATGGTCGCTTGCAGTCCATATTGTCGAATGGCTTGTTCTAAGGGCGGTCGGTAAGTTTCTAAAGACAACGGAATCCAAAAATGGACGAGGGGCAGCTTTGCCTGAATCTGCTGGGCGGCGGCAAAGATGAGAGGCAGAACATACTGGATTTCTTGGGGGCGAGAGGCAGGGATCAGGGCGATCGCCAGTTGAGCTGATGCGATCCCCAGGGCTTGACGCGCTTGTTCGCGAGTAGGAGCCGTTGCCATACAATCGACCAGAGGATGCCCAACCCAAGTGACATTGCCGCCTTTTTTGGTAGTATTCTGCTTCTCCTTTAAAGATGGCAAGAAGGCGATCGCTCATGCGGAGGATGCGCTGGGTATTGCGATCGCTGAGAGACCAAACCCATTCTTGGGGAGCAATGTAATAAACAGTAGGAACATGGGGGAGGCAGGTGCGAATGAAGCTGCCAATCCCTAGGTTAGGGCCAAAGTAATCAATCAAGATCACGATATCGGGAGGATGGACTTGGAGGTGGCGTTTGGCTCGGCGCTGAACTTGGAGGGTGGAAAAAACATGGGGAAGAGATTCGAGGATGCCGATGGAACTAATGGTGGTGGTGTCGGCGAGGAGAGTGGCACCCGCCTGGGACATGCGATCGCCCCCAAAGCCGTAATTTCAAGCGTGATCCCTTGGCTCACGGCTTGGCGATGGAGGGATTGGATG
>JAAUPA010000259.1 GCA_012034615.1 Leptolyngbyaceae cyanobacterium CSU_1_4
GACGAGCGGGGGGTGGCCAGGAGGCCCAGGGGAATTCTGCGCCTCGGGCGAATTCTCCGCGAGCAGGATCCGATCGGACTTGCTTTACTTCCGCCCGTTCCCCCCGCAGACAACCGGTGCGCGCAGAGCCAAGGGCTTTCTCTCCGAGTGAGCCTTGGTGTGTTTCTACTCTGCGGGGCCGACATCCAGAACGGAGGAGTTATGAAGAGGGTCTCGGTGTGGATGGCCTGCGCGGCGGCAACTCTGCTCGCCGTCCCGGCCATGGCGAGCGAGGACGTCGAGTCGCAGCTCGCCGAAGCGAAGGCGGAGAAGGCGAAGAACCCGGCGCTCGAGATCGAGATCCCGGCCGAGTTCGACAAGCAGTGGCCGTCGGCGAGCGCCTGCCAGTCCGCCGTCGACGCCTGGGATCCCGAGGCGCCCGGTCCGAAGCAGCCGATCCCCTTCAGCCACAAGCACCACGCCGGCCAGTTCAAGATCGAGTGTCTCTATTGTCACGCGGACACGGACAAGTCCCAGGCCGCGGGCGCCCGTCCGGTCGAGCTCTGCATGGGCTGCCACGCGCAGTTCCCGCTCGAGTACGACGAGATCGAGGGCATCCGGATCCTGAAGCAGCACTGGGAAGAGAAGAAGCCGATCGAGTGGGTCCAGATCCACCGGCTCCCCGAGCACGTCCAGTTCCGCCACAATCGGCACGTGGCGGCAGGTATCGAGTGCCAGCAGTGCCACGGCAAGGTGGAGGAGATGGACAAGGTCCACCTGGTACCCGACACGAAGTGGTGGCCCTGGCTGCTGCCGACGCAGAAACTCGAGATGGGTTGGTGCGTCCAATGTCATCGTGCGAACGGCGCATCGCAGGATTGCGTCACCTGCCATTATTAGGATCCGGGAGCCCATGGCCGAGCTCGATCGTCGAGATTTCCTGAAGCTGGTGAGCGTGAGCGCGGGCGGCGCGGAACAGGAACTGGCTGCTGTCGGCAGGAATCGGATATCCGGCCTTGTGCCGCTTCCTGATCGCGGTGAGATCGGCCACGATCAATTGCACGACGAGGAGCAATCCGGCGTAGCCAATCGAGCCCGCCAGCGTCACAATGAAGGACGGCACCCGCAGCACTGCCACAAAGAAGCCGTTGATTAATCCAATGACCGCTCCCGCCCCGATCGCGGCTAAAATTGCCCAGCCCGCGTTCCAGTTTTGATAGACCGAGACGGTTGCCATGATGGCAGAGCAGGCGTAGGCAACGGCGGCGAGACTGAGATCAATTTCGCCTAGGAGCAGTACGAGGACGGCGGCAACGCTGAGAATGGCGATCGTCACAATCTGCTGGGTCAGATTAGAGACGTTGCGAGCTTCGAGAAATACGCCACTGGTTGTGATTTGAAAGTAAATGGTAATGAGCGCCAGGGTCAGGATGACAGGAATGAAGCCCAGATCGCCTTGCATGAGCGATCGCACATTAAACTTTGCCGCAGGTTGCGGGGCGATCGGAGGATTAGGAGAATGGGGGGTAACGTTGGGTTCTAGACTTTTCATAATGGTATTTTTTAAGCCTCAATTTCTTCGGTTTCTGCCCCAGTAATGGCACCCACTACTCGCTCTGGGGTGGTTTGACGGGTTTCAAAGGTACGGATTCTTTTGCCTAAACGCATCACTACAATGCGATCGGTCACTTCAAACACATCATGTAAATTGTGAGAAATAACCACCACAGCCAGTCCGCGTTCTTTTAAGCGAAGAATTAAATTCAGCACTTGCCGAGTCTGAGCCACGCCCAAAGCAGCGGTGGGTTCATCGAGTAACACAACTTTAGGCTGACGCAAAATTGTTTTGGCGACGGCAATGCATTGGCGCTGTCCTCCCGATAGCGACGCTACTGTGGAGCGCACGGAAGGAATTTTGACATCCAAAGTTTTTAAAACCTCAATGGTTCTTTGTTCCATTTCGGCTTCATCTAAGATGCGAAAGAACCCTGGAAAGAGGCTGCGGTGAGCCTCTCGCCCTAGCCATAAATTGGCGACTACATCTAAGTTGTCACAGAGCGCTAGATCTTGATAGACCGTTTCAATGCCTAACCGCGTGGAATCTTGGGGGCTGTTAATGGCTACGGGCTGCCCATCAATTGAAATTTCGCCCGTGTCGGGAACATAAGCCCCAGACATGGTTTTAACTAGAGTGGATTTCCCGGCTCCGTTATCGCCGACAAGTCCGACTACTTCACCATCAAAAACTTCAAAGTCAACCTGGCTCAGTGCCTGCACGCCTCCAAAGCTTTTAGAGATATTCCTCAATTGCAAACGCGGGGCTTGAGCTTTAACAGAAGGGCGATCGGACGTAGGGGAAGTGATATTTGCCATTTTTTACACAGATTTATTCAACAGATTTATTCAATAGATCCATTTAACTGCTACGGACAAATGTTGCTGGCTTTAACAGACAAGCCTTGGCAGATCTGTTCTTTGGTTAAAAATCCATCCTTAATGACGGTATCAGCAACGTTCTTCTGATCGACCACAATGGGTGTTTCTAGAATGGAGGGAATGGTCTCTCCTCCTTGAAGTTCTGTTGTCCCATTAACGAGAGATTCAGTGTTTTCTCCTCGGCTCAAAGCTGCGACTAATTGAGCCGTTGCTTTTGCTTCTCTGGCAATGGGTTTATAAACGGTCATGCCCTGATCACCTGAGAGGATATTTTGAATTCCAGTTAAGGTCGCATCTTGTCCGGTGACCAGTACTTTACCGTTCAAATTTTGGGCTCGTAGTGCTGCAATCACTGTGTTCGCTAAACCGTCATTAGCAGCGTAAGCAATCTGTACATTATTGCTGGTTTTTGTGAGTACGCCTTCCATCATGGATTGAGCTCTGGCGTTATCCCAGTTGGGTGTATACTGGTCAAATACTAGATTAAGTTCTCCTTTGTCTACTAAAGGCTGGAGCTTGCTGAGGGCACCTTTCCGAAACAGCAGGGCGTTGTTATCGGTTTGAGCGCCGTTGATCATGACTAGGTTGTCTCCCCGATTCAGTCCTAACGTTCCTGCTGCCAATTGATCGGCAATATATTGTCCTTGGAGTTCGCCTACTTTCTCGTTGTTGAAAGAGACGTAGTAGGCTAGGTCAGGGTCTTGGATGAGGCGATCGTAAGCAATGACAGGAACGCCGCTATTTTTTGCTTGTTGAACAATGACCGCCGCCTGATCGCTATCGTTAGGATCAACCACCAAAATACATGCCCCTTTGGTTAGAGCTGCTTCTGCCTGGTTTTGCTGGGTTGCCGCACTATTGTTAGCATTCGCATACTGAATGGTTACGTCGGGAATTGCCGCCTTAATTTCTTGTTCTAGAAGGGGGCGATCGTATGCCTCATAACGTGCGGAAGAATCAGATTCAGGTAATAAAATACCCACGTTTTTGCATCCTTTCGCCTCCGAGAATTGGGTTGAGCCGGGGCTTTGAGGGGCTGAGCCCGCGTTTTCTCGGGCGGATGGATTGGCGGTGCTGCACGCAGCCAACAACAGCATTCCAATGGCTGGGAGCCACTGGCGAAGGGTTGACTTTAATAGAGACATGACAGGGTTTTCCTTAATTAATAAATTGCTGAAAAAGCGATCGCTTGTATCGGTAAGCAATGGCTTAAAAGTTAGCAAATATTAGGCATTTGACCGACTAACCCAAGTTAGATTAATGGCGATCGCCTTAGCGCCAGAATATTGAAAAACAAGATTTCTTAACAAGCGTTCAACAGCAAAAAGTGTTAACCGATTCAACGTTAACCAACTCTATTTCAAGGGTCTGGCTTTCTTGCTGCTCCTTCTTTAATTTAGGAGGGATAAAGGTATTTGCTAACTTATAGATATTACTCTTACAGATTTGAATTCATTCTGGGGTTTTGCAGAAACAAAACGTAATTTTTGATACGGAAAGTGTTGACAAGTCATGAGTTTTTTCTAAAAAGACAACTATCTCAAGACATAGTTTTAGCGATAGAGACCTTTTAGGAAATTCAGTCATCCTGCTAACATTTATTTACTTGAATAGCCCATGACAAGCCCAATACAAACTGCCCTAACACCATGATCGCAACTGCTCATCCCCTGGTTCAACATCCCTTAGAGCCTTTGACCGCAGCAGAAGTTGCTGCGGCTGTGGCGATCGCCCGTTCCTGCAAATCTCTGGGTGAGTCCTTTCGGTTTCCCTGCGTCACGCTGCACGAACCTCCCAAATCAGTTGTTTTAGAGTTTCAAGTTGGCGATCGCATCCACCGTGAAGCGTTTTTAATTTTGTTAGACAACGCCACCGGCAACACCTATGAATGTGTCATTTCTTTAACTGAGCAATCGGTTCTTTCTTGGCAGCACATTCCTAACGTTCAGCCCAACATCATGGCAGATGAGCTAGTAGAGTGCGAAGCCGCAGTCAAAGCCCATCCTGATTTTTTGGCGGCTTTGGCAAGGCGAGGCATCACTGATTTAGATTGTGTGGTGGTTGATCCTTGGGCGATCGGTAATTTTGGTTTTGCTGATGAGGTGGGAATTCGCCTTTCGCGCGCCATTTGCTATCTGCGATCGGTTCCTGATGGTAATTTCTATTCTCGTCCCATTGATGGCTTGGTGCCCGTTGTAGACCTCAACACAATGCAGGTTCTGCGCATCGAAGACTTTGGGATTGTTCCGGTGCCCCCCGAACCGGGTGAGTATGCCCGTCGATTTATGCCTGACCAGCGCACCGATATTAAGCCGCTCCACATTACTCAACCAGAAGGCACGAGCTTTGAGGTTGAAGGTCATCATATTCGCTGGCAAAAGTGGGACTTTCGCATTGGCTTTACGCCCCGCGAGGGCGTAGTGCTCCATCGCGTGTGTTATGAAGACCGGGGGAAATTGCGTTCCATTCTCTATCGAGCTTCTTTGTCTGAAATGGTTGTTCCTTATGGAGATCCTCGTCCTCAACATTTTCGCAAAAATGCTTTTGATCTGGGTGAACATGGGGTCGGAATGTTAGCCAATTCTCTCAAGTTAGGATGTGATTGTTTGGGCGAAATTTACTACTTTGATGCAGCCTTAACGGACAGCCGAGGGAACGTTGCAATTACAGAAAATGCCATTTGTTTGCACGAAGAGGATTATGGCATTTTATGGAAACACACAGACTGGCGATTGAACGAAGCGGAAGTGAGGCGATCGCGCCGTTTAGCTCTCTCTTTTATCGCCACCGTTGATAACTACGAGTATGGTTTTTTCTGGTACTTTTACCAGGATGGCACTATTCAATATGAAGTCAAATTAACCGGAAATCTCCTCTGTGGCGCTTTAGATAATGTGGGTAAATATGGCACCTTAGTTGCCCCAGAACTCAACGCCATCAATCATCAGCACTTTTTTAGTATGCGCCTAGACTTTGATTTGGACGGGATGGCGAACTCTGTTTACGAAGTCAATACAGAGGCAGAGCCAATGGGCGATCGCAATCCCTACGGCAACGCCTTCTATGCTCAGCCGACACTGCTGAGCACAGAGCAATCTGCCCAGCGTCTCATTGATCCATTCAAAGCGCGCTACTGGAAAGTCGTGAACGATTCTGTTCATAACCGCTTGGGGCAACCCGTTGGCTACAAAATTATGCCAGGTGATAATGCAGTTCCTTACGCGCACCCCAATTCACCCATTCTCAAGCGGGCTGGTTTCATGACCAAGCACCTCTGGGTAACTCCCTATGCATGTAATGAACGGTATGCCGCTGGAGCTTATCCTAACCAGCATTTGGGTGGGGAAGGATTACCGCAATGGACCCAGGCAAATCGCTCCATTGAGAACACGGATATTGTGGTTTGGTACACGTTTGGTCATCACCACATTCCCCGTCCTGAAGATTATCCGGTCATGCCGACTGCCTATTCTGGGTTTATGATAAAGCCTGTGGGGTTTTTTGATGCTAGTCCTGCAATGGATGTGCCGCCCTCTGCCCCAAAAGAGAGTTGTCACTAAACTAAAAAGCAGCAAGAGTTAGCCAATTACTAAAAGCAGCCAGTCGCTAAAAAGAAATAACAAGAAGGAAATAACGAGGGCGATCGCCTTCGGGTACATCCCACTTTTGCCGATCTCCGAGCCGCCCTCATTCCCACCCCTTTTCCCAAAGCGGGCTACGGTGTATACACAACTCTAACCTGGCTTCGTTGCAGTCTTTTTCGTCCCCCTAAATCCCCCAGAA
>JAAUPA010000260.1 GCA_012034615.1 Leptolyngbyaceae cyanobacterium CSU_1_4
CTCCGACTGACTTGCAGTAGAGAGAAGAATTAGAGGTCTGGGCTTCCCATCCCTGGGGCATCCCGACCTGCGGGGAGGAACGTTGTTCCTGATTGCTGTCACGGACAAACCGCTTTCTCTGCTTCCTAGACAAACTCGGTCTAAGTCGAAAGATGCCAGGTCTCAAGCAATGAGGGCAATTGTACCCGAATGAATAGTCTGCCTAGAGAGTTGGCGATTCGTCGCTCCCCTCTCCCCTCGCCGCGTTGCGGCATTGGTTCGGGGTGATGCTCCTCATCCCCCGCTGACAGCCCCAGGCACGAGGCACAGGGGTTTTACGCGCGATCGATAAAAAATAGACTCTTACTTCGCTTCGCGGCTGGCTGTCTGAATATACAGAATCACCAAAAAAAGCGCAGGAACCATGACAAACAAAATAGTTGCAATAAAACCCAAGTCATTAACTTGCATGAGAACTCGCCTCGGTAATTCAAGCTGATTTTAACGAACCCTTATCCCTTTAAGGATACACCTCAACTCGCCCAAAACCGAGTGAAAAAAGCAGCCTCTCTTTTGCAAGTTAATGTGCAAGTTAAGGCGTTTTAATCACTTCTTGGGTTTTGTCACCACGCTGACCACGCCATGGACTAAGGTTTGACAAGCCAAACGGCATTGAGCATTACGTTTCCGTAGTTTTCGATCTTCTACCTCCGTTCGAGGGGATAGATTCTCCATGCCTTCTACAATTTCGACCACGCAGGTGCCACACTGTCCGTAGCCCCCACAATTCATCATTTTGCCCCCAAAGGTATAGAGATCAATGCCGCTCTCTAAGGCTTTAAACCGGAGATTGGCTCCATCGGCTGCCATCACCTCCTTGTTTTCGTTAAGAAACTTAATACTTACAGGTTGCCAAGATTGACCCTCGGAAGCTGCTGGTGCCAGGGCTTGGGAGGAGTCTTGAATCTGTTCTTCGGGGCTTGCCTGGGTCATGCTTGCAATCGCCTCTCACACTGGTTACACTTCTTTATACCCTTTCATTTTACAAAATTTAGGTAAAAAGCCCAGCAAATTTGCGGGTTTGAGTAGCTCTAGGGCAGGGGGAGAATGCTTGCCAGAGACGCAGAGTTCTGTATCTTAGCGCAGCGGAATCCCATGTGTTCTAAGCTGTGGAAGTGCCAGGGTTTACTGTCGTTGCAACTTTATGTTGATTTGTTTCGAGCCTTTAAGCTTAAGGAACGGGTGACAGTAGGCGATCGCACATCTTATGGTGTCTCCAAATCTGGTAGGCTTACCAGTATGGGATTTCTTAACAAAAAGCTGAAAGAAGAGTTGAAACGTATAGGAGGAGCGTAGTCAATGGGACTACCCTGGTATCGCGTACACACAGTGGTCTTGAATGACCCAGGTCGGCTAATTTCTGTTCACCTAATGCACACTGCATTAGTGGCAGGTTGGGCAGGCTCAATGGCATTGTATGAGTTGGCAATTTTTGATCCCAGTGATGCTGTTCTTAACCCCATGTGGCGGCAAGGCATGTTTGTCTTACCGTTTATGGCGCGTTTAGGCGTATCGGGGTCTTGGGCAGGCTGGAGCGTGACCGGAGAAACAGGCGTTGATCCTGGCTTCTGGTCTTTTGAAGGCGTTGCTGCGGCTCACATTATCTTATCGGGTCTACTGTTCCTAGCTGCCGTCTGGCACTGGGTTTATTGGGATTTGGAGCTATTTAGAGATCCTCGCACAGGCGAACCTGCTCTAGATTTGCCCAAAATGTTTGGGATTCACTTATTCCTATCTGGTCTGCTCTGCTTCGGCTTTGGAGCGTTCCACCTGACCGGATTGTTCGGTCCTGGCATGTGGGTTTCAGATGCCTACGGCTTAACAGGCAGCGTTCAGCCTGTAGCACCCGCTTGGGGACCCGAAGGCTTTGATCCCTACAATCCTGGTGGAATTGTGGCTCACCACATTGCCGCAGGCATTGTCGGCATCATCGCTGGATTGTTCCACCTCACTGTCCGTCCTCCAGAGCGGCTGTATCGGGCGCTCCGCATGGGAAATATCGAAACGGTTCTGTCTAGCAGTATTGCAGCGGTGTTTTTTGCAGCTTTTGTGGTTGCAGGCACGATGTGGTACGGTAGCGCCGCGACTCCCATCGAACTGTTTGGACCGACTCGGTATCAGTGGGATAGCAGCTATTTTCAGCAAGAAATTCAGCGGCGAGTCCAATCTAATGTGGCTGAAGGCGCTAGTTTAGAAGATGCTTGGTCTGCAATTCCTGAGAAGCTGGCGTTTTATGACTATATTGGCAACAACCCGGCGAAAGGTGGTTTGTTCCGTACCGGTCAAATGAACAAGGGTGACGGCATTGCGAAGGGCTGGATCGGTCATCCTGTCTTCAAGGATTCCGAAGGTCGTGAGCTATTCGTTCGGCGGATGCCTAACTTCTTTGAGAACTTCCCCATCATCTTGACTGACAAAGACGGAATTGTTCGAGCAGACATTCCGTTCCGTCGGGCGGAGTCGAAGTACAGCTTTGAGCAGGTGGGCGTGACTGCCTCCTTTTATGGCGGTGCTTTGAATGGTCAGGTCATTACCGATCCGACTGCGGTCAAGCGTTATGCCCGTAAGCTGCAATTGGGTGAACCCTTTGAGTTTGACCAAGAAACGCTCAACTCTGACGGGGTACTTCGCACTAGCCCACGGGGCTGGTTTACGTATGGGCACGCCGTCTTTGCGTTGCTGTTCTTCTTTGGACATATCTGGCATGGTTCTCGAACCTTGTTCAGAGATGTATTTGCAGGGATTGACCCTGACCTTTCTGAAGAGCAGGTAGAGTGGGGTTTCTATCAGAAGTTGGGTGATAAATCCTCTCGAAGAAAAGAGCCTGTGTAGAGGGATGAGGGGCGATCGCGGTCAGGTTTCTGCTTCCGATCGCCTCTTTCATTGCTCTTTGTTCGTGACTATAAATTGCCTTGATGTAGGGAGATTTGATCATGGAAAGCGTTGCTTACATTTTGGTTTTGGCACTTGCACTTGGGGTTCTGTTCTTTGCGATCGCTTTTCGTGAACCCCCTCGTATTAACAAAGATTAGAACCCTTGTTCTATTTATTCTTTTGAGTTGCTTTGAACTTAATTATTTCTAGAAACCTGAAGTATTCTGCTGTCTATGAGATAGAGATACTCAGGTTTTTTCTATTTGCAATTGCAGTATGATTGCAGAGTAATTGAGGACAATAGATTCTCAAGCTGTTTTTTAGTCTGATGCTTCCCGGAGGGTGCTACTCATGCGATGTCCATTCTGCCAATATCCAGACAACCGAGTTTTGGAATCTCGCTCCGCAGAATCCGGGCATAGCGTTCGCCGCCGTCGAGAATGCCTTAAATGCGATCGCCGATTTACTACCTACGAACGGATTGAGTTTGTCCCGGTAGTGGTAGTGAAACGAAATGGCGATCGCGAATCTTTTGATCGATCTAAGCTACTCCGAGGAATGGTTCGCGCCTGCGAAAAAACCGGTGTACAGCACCCTCAGCTTGAAAATTTAGTCGATGAAATTGAAGCAGAACTTCAGCAGCAATCGATTCGAGAAGTTCCCAGCAGCGAAATTGGAGAGCTAGTCTTAAAACACCTCCAAACTTTGAACGAAGTCGCCTACATTCGCTTCGCTTCGGTCTATCAACAGTTCACTGGCTTTAACGATTTTGTGGATATTCTGAGTCGGCTGCGATCGGCGGATCTCTCCCCAACCGAAGAACCCGCCGAGTCTCTTGCTCCACCGACTACATCCTCTGCTGAAGCAGAAAGTTGGCAAGCCGATGCGACACCCTCTATGACCCATTAGCTTGGGCAACCCCTAAATTTTGAATCTCCTCAACCTGCCAATAGCCTAACCCACACCTTGTAGCAGAACCGAATTGTTACACCGCCATTGGGCAGACTGAAAATCTCATGGGGCTTAAACAACGATTCTCAGCTAAATTGCGATATTATTGATCACTTGGGGTCTAACAGTATTACAATTTAGCTTCCAACGGAGTAAATTCGTTGAGCTGAACAACGTTTGTCTTTTCTAGGCAAATGAGCATGTCCACAGCATACGTATTGTAAACAGACCACTATTAAAACGGAGAAAACCACCAGGAAACTTATCGCATGCCCACAGATATCGGCTTTACCCTTGAAGACTTTGCCGCTCTTCTCGACAAATATGACTACCATTTCAGCCCTGGCGATGTAGTCGCGGGCACTGTTTTCAGTCTTGAACCCAGAGGTGCGCTGATCGATATTGGTGCCAAGACGGCCGCGTACATCCCCATTCAGGAGATGTCGATTAACCGAATTGACAACCCGGAAGAAGTCTTACAGTCTAACGAAACCCGCGAGTTTTTCATCTTGACTGATGAAAATGAAGACGGGCAGCTCACTCTCTCTATCCGCCGCATTGAATATATGCGGGCTTGGGAACGGGTGCGTCAGCTTCAAAATGAAGATGCCACAGTTCGCTCCAGTGTATTCGCTACAAACAGGGGCGGTGCGTTGGTTCGGATTGAAGGACTCCGGGGGTTTATCCCTGGCTCTCACATTAGCAGTCGCAGACCTAAAGAAGATTTGGTGGGTGAAGAGTTGCCCCTGAAGTTTTTGGAAGTGGACGAAGACCGTAACCGTCTGGTTCTTAGCCATCGTCGGGCGCTGGTTGAGCGGAAGATGAACCGTTTGGAAGTGGGCGAAGTGGTGATTGGAACGGTTCGGGGTCTGAAGCCTTACGGGGCCTTCATCGATATTGGGGGTGTGAGCGGATTGCTCCACATCTCTGAAATCTCCCATGACCATATTGATACGCCCCACAGCGTTTTCAATGTGAACGATGAGGTTAAGGTGATGATTATTGACCTGGATGCAGAACGGGGTCGAATTTCTCTTTCGACTAAGCAGCTAGAGCCAGAGCCAGGAGACATGGTCAAGAATCCGCAAATTGTTTATGACATGGCGGAGGAAATGGCTGCAAAATATCGCGAGAAGATGTTGCAACAGTCTCAGCCTCAGGGTGCGGTGGAGGAAGCGATCGACCTGGGTGATGCGATTAGTGCTGAAGAACCCATTGAAGCGGAAGAAGCGGTGGGAGCCGAAGCTTTTGAAGAAGATTTACCTTCGGCAGTTGAGGAGTAGATTGGTTACTCATTGAGCAATAAATGGGAGGAGGGAATCATCCCTCCTTTTTTTTGGAGTTTTAGGGAGAGGTTTCCATGGTTACTATTCGTTGTCAGGGTGCGATGTTCCAAAATATTCAAGCGATACTGTTTGATAAGGATGGAACGTTAGCGCATTCAGAAACATTTTTGCGGAGCTTGGCACAAAAACGATCGCGCTTAATCGATGCCCAATTTCCTGGCGTTCAAGAGCCGTTGTTAATGGCGTTTGGCGTAGATGGCGATCGACTCAATCCGGCGGGGTTAATGGCGATCGGCACTCGGCAAGAAAACGAAATTGCCGCCGCTGCCTATGTCACCGAAACCGGACGAGATTGGATAGAGTCTCTTGAAACCGTGCGATCGGCTTTTGTAGAAGCAGACCAGTATATGAAACGCAAGGCAGACCATACTCCTTTAGTTCCAGGCGTTTTGCCCCTTCTACAAACGATGACCACAGCAGGACTACGCCTAGGAATCCTATCCTCAGATAGCCCTGAAAACGTTAAGGACTTTGTTGAAAAATACCAACTGGCTCCCTATTTTCAGCTTCAATGGCACTGATGGATCGATCAGCAAGCCCGATCCCCGCCTCCTTCAACAAGCCTGCCATGAATTAGGAGTTGCCCCCAGTCAAACCCTTGTCTTAGGAGATTCCCAAGCCGATATGCAACTGGCTCAAGCCGGAGCAGCAGGTTGTATTGGCGTGACAGGCGGCTGGAGCAGCGCATTCCATCTCTCAGCCGATGCCATCATCCATCAGCTTCAAGACATTCAAATCCTCTGAGAGCCGGACAATGTTAAAAACTATATTAAAAGTTTATAGGGTTACCTTGATCTAGGCTCAGAGATTCTACGGAGAAAAACTTTTGAGTTGGGAGCGCAAAAAAGGTCAGAATCGGCTCAACTCAGATCTTTGACCAGGCTATTGGCAGGACTGAATCCTCAAGGGGAGAAGTATTGGGATGAAAAGCTGCTAATATTGATTCCACTCTGTCGCCAATGATTTTGTT
>JAAUPA010000019.1 GCA_012034615.1 Leptolyngbyaceae cyanobacterium CSU_1_4
CCTGCCGCACTGCGGATCAACGGCTGCCCCAGAAATAGGGTAGTGGTTCCGTCGGTTAGGGGTTTGTCGTTAGCATCTACGCCCTGATTAAGTTTGTCAATGAGCCGCAGCAGCCGCACCGCCTCCAGATCAAAAACGCCTTTAGCATCCGGATGATCTCCGGCTTTCACCGGATCGCCCGTGAGCGCCAAAATATTATGAATGCCTAGTGCCTGGGCTCCTAGCAAATCCGCCTGGAGAGCAATACGGTTGCGATCGCGGCACGCCATCTGACAAATCGACTCAATGCCCTGCTGCTGCAACAGCACTGCCGCTGCCAAAGACGACATCCGCATGACCGCACGGCTACCATCGGTAATATTGACCCCATGAACCCGTCCCTTCAGCAAATTTGCCATTTCAATCATGTGAGCCGGGTTGGTGCCTTTGGGTGGCATGACCTCTGCTGTAACTAAAAATTTGCCAGAAAGGACAGCAGTGCGGAAGCTGCTGTGAGGGGTTGAGCGAGAAGGAGGAGACTGCGGGAGGAGCATCGGCAATGGGGGCGATCGAGGTTTCCAAGGATTGGCTGGTGTCTAATTAAAAATGTGTTTTTCTTTCAAACCCTGATCCGGGTGCTCTTAGGGCGAACGCCAATCTCGCCTCCTTCAAGATGGGAATTGTAAAAATGCAAATTGTAGGAGGAATGGCGATCGCCCGGGTTGTCGTCATCAGTCGTCATCAAAGGTTTTAAAACACACCTTAGTATGTCCTAGTTTACGACTGTGCCTAGTAATTTATAAAGGAATCCTAAAGCAGAGATTCCTTGCCGTAAGATGTCTGCTAGCCCAGTTCAGTCCTCTGTCAATCAGAGTTCAAGAGGTGCAAAATAATGGCGTGGAGGAACTGGTCTTGACTTACTTTGGGCTAAGGTCAAAACCCGCCTGCCTGTCTGAGCTCTAGCCCTGCGACAGCGGCAAAGATCAGGAATAGGGCACCGCCTAGGGTGGTGATGGTGCGCTCTGAGATTCGACCACAGACAAAGCGACCACACAGGACAGCGATCGCGGCACAAATCGCATGACCCACAATTGACCCGAGGGTGATCCCTAAGGGGTTATTAGATGCTGCTAGGGCAATGGTAGCAAACTGGGTGCGATCGCCCATTCGGCTAAAAAGATAAGGCTAAAGGCTTCGCCAACAATGATCCAAGTTCCTCTCACCCAAGCGCCTCGGCGGAAGGATTGTTTAGAAAGCTTAGCTTCTGCCTTTTCCACTGCCTCAGCCGCTTCTTTCTGGTCTTCTAAATTGGGTTGATGAGTCATCTGAGTGGCATCGTAGAGCAATTTCAGCCCAAAGGCGACAAACAATATCACTTCGGCGCTTTGTACGTAGACTTTGGGAAAGTGGGAAATGGCTTGTCCCATGAGAACCGAAATGACCGTCATGGTGGTTAAAGCCGCGATCGCCCCTACCAAAACCCAGCGCCGGGGATGGCGCATGGCTAAAATAGCTGTGATAAAAAAAGTTTTATCGCCTAATTCAGAAAATCCAACCAGTAAAAGTCCTTTAGTAAAAGACTCAAACAGTTGAAGGTTATGCCACCCAGCATTTAATATCCCTAGCTCAAGCATCCGTCTCGCCTCTCAGAAAATCGTAGTGAGTCTGAGTGAGCTTGATAGACTTTAAAGACAATCCACCAAGCTCACAATGTGAACTTAGTGAAAGTCTCGCTCCCAAACGCAAAATTTTGCTTTGTCGCCTCAGCCAGGTTCATCACCAGTATGTTGACTCAGACGGACTGGTCAGATTAGGTCAACCTGCTCCAGTAGCTACTCCCTTTCATTAGTTCTTTAGCTTACTGGGTTGGCTGTAGCCTGTCAATCTCTCTGGAATAAAAACTCTGGAATAAAAACGCCTCAGGGCAGAGGTTTTGCAAGTACGCCATTTAAGAAAATATCTGCCAAACCTTCTGCCATTTCCTGCATTTCATGGGGCGCAGCTTCGGTGGGCATGATGGAGTCTTGGCTGAAGCCAGCGACGGTGAACATGCCGAGAAACACTTGGGCGACCATGCGAGGATTCATTTGGCGGTAAATGCCTTGAGCCATGGCGGTTTCAAAGAAGGCTTCGGCAACGTCGGTCATTTTAATAATCACGTCGGTTTGAATGCGCTGCTGTAAGTCGGGATGACATTGGGCTTCGATGAAGCACACGCGCAGGAGATCGGCATTTTCGTGGAGGTTCATCATTCGGCGACGCATGACTTGAGCGATCGCCTTATAGCTGCCCATTTCGCTGAGTTCTGTTAACAAATCAGTCAGAATTTCGATCCAACCTTGGGTTGCTACTTCGACCAAAATAGCTTTCTTATTCTCAAAATATCGAAACAGCGTCCCTTCTGCAACGCCTGCTGCTTGGGCTAATTCGCGGGTTGTTGTGCCCTCAAACCCGCGCCGCGCAAAGAGTCGCTGAGCTGCTTTCAGGATCCGAGTTTGAGTTTCTGCCTCGGTTGGGGGTGTCGTCCGAAACATGCGCATAACCGGAACTCCACAGAGTAACTTATCTAGAGATAGTACTGGTAATGGCAGAGGGGCGATGCATTGAGGTGAAAAAATTTATAAACTGACTATTTTTGATCAATGAAGTTTGGGGATGACTGGTAGTAGGGTTGAGAATGATGGGCTGATGGGGGTGGCTTGCCATGAGGTGTTCTACGGAGGCAACTTCTAGCGGCAAAGAGAAGAGAAAGCCTTGGGCGTAGTCACACTGGAGCGATCGCAACTGAGCTAACTGCTTCATGGTTTCTACGCCTTCTGCGACCACCTCCATGCCCAGGTTCCACGCCAAGGTAATGATGGTGCGGGCGATCGCCAGTTGTTCTCCATCCACATCCACTTTGCTGATAAAGGAGCGATCCACTTTTAGGGTATCAATGGGAAATCGGTGGAGATAATTGAGTGATGAATAGCCTGTCCCAAAATCATCGATCGCCAATAGGGTGCCTAGGTTTTTGAGCTGGCTGAGGGTAGTCACTGCTGACTCGGCATTTTCCATCAAAATACTTTCAGTAATTTCTAGTTTGAGGGATTGGGGAGGCAACTGAGTTTCCTTTAAGATCTGGCTAATTTGCTCGACTAAATGGGGGCTGAATTGCTTACTCGACAAATTGACATTCACAATTAAAGATTGAGCGCTGACGAATTGTTTCTGCCAGCGCTGCATTTGACGACAAGACTCTTGCAGCACCCACCAACCCATCGGGGTAATTAATCCGGTTTCTTCGGCAACCGGGACAAACTCACCAGGAGAAATCATGCCGCGCTGGGGATGTGCCCACCGAATAAGCGCTTCAAAACCAGTGACTTGACGGGTTCTGAGGGAAACGATCGGTTGGTAATGAAGGCGGAGTTCGTGGCGTTCGATCGCTCGTCGCAGATCGGTTTCAATTTGCAGGAGGGCGACGGCTTTGCTGTGCATTCCGGGCTGAAAAATGGCGTACCGTGCTCTGCCGTGGGCTTTGGCGCGGTACATGGCGATATCAGCATCGCGGAGTAAATCGTCGGGGCGATCGTAGCCAACGCTGCTGAAGGCGATGCCCACACTGGCAGCACTAAAGATCTCATGCCCTTCTAGGGTGAAGGGAAGCAGCAGTTCTTCTTGAAGGCGATCGGCAACCCGAGTCGCACTATCTCGGTCTTTCACATCTGCTAGCAAAATGACAAATTCATCGCCTCCCAGCCGCGCAATGGTGTCGGTGGGACGCAGACAATTGGAAATGCGATGGGAAATCGCAATTAAAAGCTGATCACCAATCATGTGTCCTAAGCTATCGTTGATGACCTTGAAGCGATCGAGGTCAATAAACAAAACTGCAAACAAGTAATCGCTGTGGCGTTTTGCGAGCTGCAAAGCTTGGCGAAGACGCTCCATTAAAAGATGCGATTGGGTAAACCGGTGAGGGTGTCGTGCAAAGCTTCGTACACGAGCTTTTCTTCAGCCTGTTTCCAAGTGGTGATATCGGTTTGAGAACCTGCCATGCGGAGGGCTTTCCCATCTTCGTTCCAAATTGCTGCGCCTCGGCTGAGCATCCAGCGGTATTCGCCTCCTTGATGCAGCATTCGATGTTGGCATTCAAACTGGGGGGCTTGCTGCTCTAGATGGGCAGTCAGTTGGAGTTTAACCCAGTGTAAATCGTCGGGGTGAACGCGATCGAACCATTCTTCAGGGCGATCGCTCAACCCATCTGCCGGATAGCCCAGCATGGCTTTCCAACGATGGGAAAAGAAGACTTGATTAGTTTGCAAGTTCCAGTCCCAAACTCCATCATTTGCGCCTTGGGCGGCTAGGGCATATCGTTCTTCGCTTTGCCGGACTTGCTGGAGTTCTTCTTTGAGGTGCAATAGCTCTACAGCATTGATCAGAATCATGTCAAATAAGGGGTGGTTCATGGATGCCCGTTGTTCCCTACAAAAATTCTTAAGTCCAGTCCGTGATGCCCTTGAGGTGACATACAAAATTTGTAACAAGCCATTGGTGAAAAGCCTAAAATTCCCTTAAATGCTACCAGAAACCTTCAGTGACTAAATTTTGCAGTCTGTTGCATTTGTGATTAGGGTTCCCGCAAGGTCTAGGGTTCTCGCAGGGGGAAGTGCTTTGCGGTAAACCTTGGGTTTGCGATCGCTCAAAGACTGGTATAAAAAAATCACGGGCGATCGCGCTCCGCTCAGGAGTGGATGAGTGGATGAGTGGATGAGTGGATGAGTGGATGAGTGGATGAGTGGATGAGTGGATGAGTGCCCCCCATTCACTCATCCACCCACTCACCCCTCCACCCCTCCACCCCTCCTCAAATCAAAGCTGACAGTCTACTAGACTAAGAAGGTGTAACAAAGGGCAATGGCAATCATGACACAACTACTGGCGGGAGACATTGGCGGCACCAAAACAATTTTGCGATGGGTTAATGCCTATCCTCATTCAGAGGGGACGAGGCTGAAAACGCTGTATGAAGCTCGGTATATGAGCGCAGAGTTTGCAGATTTAGCAATCATGGTTCGGCAATTTTTAGCCGAAGCAACCCAGCAAGTGGGCGAGATTCCTGCTCCTGAAAAGGCTTGTTTTGCGATCGCGGGTCCTGTTGTGAATAACACCTCCTCGGTGACTAATCTGTCTTGGTTTTTGGAGGCGAGGCAGTTAGAAAGAGATTTGGCGATCGCTCAGGTGAGTTTAATTAATGACTTTGCGGCGGTGGGTTATGGCGTTGGGGGGTTGGAACCGACCGACTTGCGAACGCTCCAAACTGCCGACCCTCAGCCCCAAGCGCCGATCGCCATCTTGGGGGCGGGAACGGGCTTGGGGGAGTGTTTCTTAATTCGTCAAGGTCAGCAATACCAAGTTTTTGCTTCCGAAGGAGGACATGCAGATTTTGCACCTCGTTCGGAGCTTGAGTTCCAGCTCTTAAAGTATCTGCGGGAAAAGCATCAAATTACCCGCATTTCGGTAGAGCGCGTGGTTTCAGGACAAGGGATTGTGGCGATTTACCAGTTCTTGCGCGATCGCCAGTGTGGGGTGGAATCGCCCGAAGTGGCAAGAGCAATTCGGACTTGGGAGCATGAGGCGGGCATCAGCGAAAAGTCGGTTGATCCGGCAGCCGTGATTGCGATCGCCGCCGGACAAGATTATTTATGCGAACGCACCATGCAGCTTTTTGCAGAAGCCTACGGTGCAGAAGCCGGAAATCTGGCGCTGAAGCTTCTGCCCTATGGTGGCTTGTACATTGCGGGGGGCATTGCCACCAAAAACTTATCTTTGCTAGAGTCGGGTGGATTTATGAGGGCAATGGCGGACAAGGGAAGAATGCGTCCTTTGATGGAGCAAATTCCGGTTCACGTTATTCTTAACCCGCAAGTTGGGCTAATTGGCGCTGCTCTTTACGCCAATTTCCTTTAGAACTCGGCTTTTAAGGGAGGCAGCCTAGTAGGGTGCAGGAATCAAAGGGGAATGTAATGGAGTTGGGTGGCTTCCGTTTGATTCTATGCACCCTACAGATTTTTACAAATTTCTAATTTTTACCAACCTTTATAAAAAATAAAAAAGAACCCTGGCTTTTAAGAAAACCAGAGTTCTGTAGCAATCTCATTTGATTGCTGAGGTAACCCTACAGCGTGTAAGAATCAAAGCCCAATGCCTGCCGCCCAATGCCCCACTATTAAAGGATAATTTCCGTTTGACTCCATACACTCTACAGATTTTTACCCATAATTCAGGATTTTTGTAGCTAAGGGGTCTGCGTTGAAATAAATTCCCCGTGGGATGCTCTAGCTCTCTACCCCCCCCCAAATCCCCCAATCTGGGGCAACTTTGAAAGGCTCGGAAAGTCACCCAGATTGGGGGATTTAGCGGGCAGTTCGGGATGTTATTTGATTGCAACTCCCTAAACAGTCCGCAGATTAGCTGGCTACTGCTTCGACCGATTTAACTTGTCCTAAAAGTTCGTGGAGTTCAGAGCCTTCAATCACCTCTTTATCCAGCAGTTTGATTGAAATTGTTTCCAATAGCTCCCGGTTCAGCTTGAGAATTTCTAGGGCATGATTGTGAGCTGATTCTACGATGCCTTTGACTTCCTGGTCGATCGCCTCTGCGGTCTGCGGGCTGACCATCCGCCGAGGATTGGGGGCTTCGTTGCCCAAATACATGTTCTGTTGCCCTTGTTGATATGCCAGAGGTCCCAGGACTTTGCTCATGCCGTAAGTAGTCACCATGCGTTCGGCTAAGTCGGTGGCTCGTTGCAGGTCATTAGAGGCACCTGTGGTAATGCTCCCAAAAATGATTTCTTCCGCCGATCGCCCGCCCAACAGAGTTGCAATTTGCCCTTGTAGTTCATCTTCGCTCATTAAGAAACGATCCTCGGTAGGTAATTGCAGCGTATAACCTAGGGCTGCCATGCCCCGAGGCACAATCGAGATTTTTTCAACCTTACCACTGCCGGTCATAAGAGAGCCCACCAAAGCGTGCCCTACTTCATGATAAGCCACGATTTTTTTCTCTTTTTCGTTGAGGACGCGACTCTTCTTTTCAAGCCCTGCCACCACTCGCTCGATCGCTTCAGCAAAATCTTCTTGGGCGACCTGCAAGCGTTTGTTGCGAGCAGCAAGTAAGGCTGCTTCGTTAACCAGATTGGCTAGGTCTGCGCCAGCAAAGCCCGGAGTGCGGGTGGCGATCGCCTTCAGGTCAATGTCTGCGCCTAGCTTCACTTTTCTAGAATGAATTTCGAGAATGGCGAGACGACCGGAAAGGTCGGGGCGATCGACTAAGACTTGGCGATCGAAGCGACCCGGACGAAGAAGGGCAGGGTCGAGGGTTTCTGGGCGGTTAGTAGCTGCCAATACAATCACGGTTGCGCCAGTTGCCGCAAATCCATCCATTTCAGTTAATAGTTGGTTGAGAGTTTGCTCTCGCTCATCATTGCCGCCATAAAAACCGTTGGAAGCCCGAGATTTCCCGATCGCATCTAGCTCATCAATAAAAATAATGCAAGGAGCTTGTTTTTTCGCCTGATCAAACAGATCGCGCACCCGTGAAGAGCCAACGCCCACGAACATTTCGACAAATTCTGAACCCGAAATACTAAAGAATGGAACACCGGCTTCCCCCGCCACTGCCTTAGCCAGCAGCGTTTTTCCGGTTCCTGGCGGTCCCACTAGCAGCACCCCTTTAGGAATTCGCGCCCCAATTTCTGTAAATCGCAGCGGCTCCTTCAAAAACTCGACAACTTCGACCAGCTCTGTCTTCGCTTCTTCAACCCCTGCCACATCGGTAAAGGTAATTTTTCCTGAATCGCCCTCAACATAAACCTTGGCTTTGCTTTTACCAATCGATAAAAACGCCTTGCTGTCCACCGCCACGCCCCAAAAACAGTTGCCAAATGGCTACAAAAATCAGAGGCGGGATCACCCAGCTCAAGACGCTGCCAATCCATCCATTTTTAGGAGGGGGCGTGGCGGCAAACTCTACGCCGTTCTGCTCTAAAAGCTTAGGCAATTCTAGGTCAAAAATTGGGGTGGTTGCATAAACCAGCCCCGGCTGATCATTTTCACCCTTCATTTGATATCGAATTTCGTTCTGACCTACCGAAACTCCCTCAACCTGTCCGTCTTGAACTTCATGAATAAACAGACTGTAGGGAACTCTAGGAATCGGGTTACCCAGCAGGTTGGGCAAAAACAAGTTTGCCAACAAGAACACACCCGAAAGGAGCAACAAGATGCTGCCAATTTGGCGGGAACGGGGGGGCTGGGGCTGATCTTTAATCGCCATAGGTTCAACTTCCCTTATCTTAAGTTTTATGTACTTATCCTAATTTGTTTGGCGATTTCAAAGGATTAAAAATAGGGTGGAAAACCCTACTCTTGCCTAAGTTCTTACTATTGGAGTAGCCCATTTTGAGGAAGGTGCCGATCGCCCAATCTGAGCCCAGATCTGCAAACCCCTACGCCGTTTCCATCCAGTCGAAGGCGCGTTCTAGCTGCTCCAGGGTGATCAACCCGTACTGCCACAAAATAACAGGCAACAAGTTAGAGCCTTGTTCGTTTAAGTGACGAAGAGCTAGGGCGATCGCCGCTGCTGGAACTGCTAATTCTTCTTTTAAAAACTGAATGAGTCGAGCTTGTGCTGTTGATTGTCCCTCCATAGGGGTCACCTCTTTTTTAGTCGAATGTAATGGGTCGAATGTAATGGGTCGAATGTAATGGGTCGAATGCGATCGAGTAGATGAGTTCAAGTGAATTTTAAGAGTGAAGTCCAGTGCCTATGTAAAGCAATGTAAAGTAATTTCAGTATTATTGAGGGCATTATAACGAAGAAATTGCACTTGTTAGTATTTTTTTAAGAATTCTCACTGAGGGGCTTATGTCCTTGCCGTTCAAGGGATTGCAAGATTCTAAAGACTCTCTGAGTGACGCTTTGGACGATTCTATCCACAGATTCACTGTTGACAACTCTTTCTCCGGACAGAGCTAAAAATGAGAAACTCTCTGAGATTTCTGAGAATCTCAGTGCTTCTCTTAATCCTGCTTACTTGCAAAAATGCTCAACGGGTGATGCAAGTCGATGACTCCTATTGGGTCTGTGGTGGGGTTGAATCCACTTTAGATAGGTCAGTTCTAGATTACTGGGTTAATCACTCCTGCTCCTCAACCCTTAGGCTTTTCTACTGAGATGGCTGGGCGACATGCATTCTCTGACAGAACTCGATACTATAGGCTTACTTGTTTTACGCTGCAAATTAACTATGCCAGAAGAAACGACTCCCCAAACTCCGGAACCTTTAACCTTGGCAACTGAAGATGCGCCTGCTAAAGCGTCTGAGGTCATGAGTGCAGAGAAGCCTGCTAAAGCGCCAGGGGCAGAAAAACCTGCTAAAGCGCCTAAAAAGGAAAAACCTCCAGCGCTAGAAGCTAAGCCTTTTGAAGAGTTTATTCATCAGGATTATTTGCCTGCCTTGAAGCAAACTTTGCCTAAAATGGGGCTGACGGAGGTTGAGCTGAAGTTTGAAAAGAAGCGGATGCCGGTTGCAGGCGATACAGATTGCTGGCAGGTGATCGGGACTTGGTTGGGTGGAAAGCGCCAGTTTGTCATTATTTTTTCTAAGGAAGATATTCAGGCCCCTAAGTTTTACTGCTGTGCAGACAATGGGGCGCAGCCGAGTATGCTGGAGTCTTTTATGATCGATGAGCGCAAAGTCACGTTGGATTTGCTGTTGCTCTACACCATGCAGCGGTTGAATGGCGAGAAGTGGTTGTTGCGAAATTAGAGGGTTGTCATTCCCAACCTGTCTTTTTGAACCTGTCTTTTTGAAAAAGATGGGTTGGGAATGCAGAGGTCTGGAAGATTAGCTGGCAACGATCGCCAATGTTGGGTCTTGCTGAATTTTTTCTAGGTTTTCTAGGGTTGCTTTGCCTGTGGTTAGAAAGCGATAGGTTTCTTGGTAGAGGGTTTGCCAGAAGCGATTGCTCATGCCTTGGCTCACTTCGGTGGGGTCTACCATGGGGTGCGGGACGAGGGCGGAGGCTGGGTAGAGGAAGGATTGATGTCCTTTGGCGGTGCCGCCGATCGCTTGAAAGAAGTTTTGGTTGGTTTGAATGTCAGCAGCGTCTTCGTTTTCAGTGAGCACCATAAAGGTGGGGATGTTGCTGAATTTTGTGGCGTTTTGAATGACAGATTTGCCGAAGCGGGCGGCGGCGGTGAGGGCACCGACGGGAAAGCGGAGGTTGGGATCCCAGCCGAGTTCTTTGATGTCGAGCGGCCCTGCTAGGTTAACGTATTGGCGGCGGTCTTCGCCGTAGATTTCGAGGAGGGGAGCGTAGGCGATCGCTTTTTTGATGCGATCGGGGCGATCGGCGGCAAGCCCGAGGGCGACAGATCCGCCGACAGAAAGTCCGAGGGTGTAGATGTCTCCGGGCATGGCATCTAGCTCGTGGAGGCGATCGCGGGCATTGCTGAGGTAGTCCATGTGGTTGGAGATGAAGTATTTCTGGAAGGTGGTGTCATCGTCGCCTTGGGTGGTGGCGATGATTTCTTCGAGGCGAGGGTCGAGTTCTCTGAGTTTTGCCATGAGGGCTAGGCGCTGGGTGTAGCTGGGGCGGGTGAAGTTTTCGGAGTTGGCGAGGTTGGCGAGGTAGAGCTGGAGGACTGGGTCTTGGGCGACTTTGGCGCGCAGGGGGTCGGCAATTTCGGGTTTGAGATCGACTTGGGGCCAGTTTTTGCTAGGGAGGAGGTAGACGTGTCCGGCGATCGAGGGTTGATAGATGTTGTAGCCGTTTTGGAAGAGGTATTCGGTGAGTCGCCACATTTGATGGGGTTTGGCGCTGAAGCCGTGGAAAATCATGAGGGTGCCGAGGATGGCTTTGCCGGGTTCATGAAATCGATAGTAGGGATATGCGCCTGTGCGGCGATCGGGGTGGCTGTCGATGTGTTGAATGTAGGTGGCGATCGCTTGTTGGGTTTGTTGAATTTGGGCGGCACTGGGGGTGACGTGGGTCGGGGCTAAAGTTGCTGTCATGGTAGGGGTGAGTAGGGGTGAGGGTAACAAGTTGGTAACAAGTTGGTAACAAGTTGGAGTGAGTCAAACACAATTAGTCAAACATAATAGGTTGTACTTTTTTGTTCTCTTCCTCGTCAGGGTAATCTTTTTGAATTTCTTAAAGTGTTCTAAGAACCTTTGACTGAAGGGTACCCTAATAGCCACAGTTGAATCAGGGGTGGCGTGATGTGGGTTGATTTATTTAAGCGTAAGCAGACTCATTTTGTTTTGTGGCGGGTGGCATTGGGTCGAGATATCCCTTGTCTTTACATTGGTGAAATGGGTCAAGATTTTGAAGAAATTTTGCTGAGGCGATCGCCTGAGTTTCCGGATCTGTGGGAGGTGGCGGCGCTGGAGTGTGGGTTGGTTGAGGGGCGGGTTTACCACTACTGGTTCAAGGTGCAAAGCAGTTGTCCGTATGGGTATGGGCGGATTGTTTACTGCACTGATCCGGTGGCTTATGCGGTGAATCGTCAGGTGTTAGACCCGGTGGGAGGAGAGCCTGCTAGCGTGATTTTGTATCGCCGGGGACTGTTGGTGGCTTGTGATCCGCAGGGGCAGGTGGTGGGGGAAGTTGAGGAGAGGGGGGATAGATTTCTTCACCTGCTAATAATTTGCCTGCTAATAATCGGTTGGTGATTTATGAGTTGCCTGTTCGGTGGACGAAGGGGGGAGGAAGGGGCGATCGGGGTGGGGGACTTTTCGGGATGTGCGATCGCTGTTAACGGGGTCTTCGGCTCATTTGGTGCAGTTGGGTATTAATGCATTGGAGTTGTTGCCGCCTGCGGATAGTGATGATCAGTCGGAGTGGGGCTATGGAACGGCTAACTTTTTTGCGGCGGATTTTGATTTAGGTCTTTCACAACAGGATCAGGAAGAGTCCACGCTGGCGGCTTCTACAGATTTAATGGATGTAATAGAGGATTGTCGGCAGCAGGGGATTCGGTTTTTTCTAGATGTGGTCATGGCGTTTGCGCGAAATAATGCGTTGCGGCATGTTAATTTTGCTGATTTTTTGTGCATTGGAAGACTTGGGGATGGCGTGATCCTGAGCAGGGCGATCGCGATGGATTTGGGGGGGATTTGTTTAAGTTTAATCATTGGGTGGAGGGTTACCATCCCATTACCGGCAAGTGCAATCGTTTTGTACCGGCTCGTGAATACCTCAAGCTTTACTTAATCCACTGGATGAATTACTACGGTGTGAATGGTTTGCGTCTAGACAGCGTGAATAACATTGGGAACTATGATTTTGTTCAGGAGTTCAAGGATTTAGCACGGCAGGCTTGGTTAGAAAAGGGTGGAGCGGCGGAGCAGTTTTTGGTAGTAGGAGAGGATTTGAGCGTGCCTTTAGCTTTGGTGCATCAAAATCGGCTAGATGGGCTGTGGAATGAGCATTTTAAGCAGATTTTGCGGCGAGTGATTCTAGGAAAATCGGGGGAGGGGGAGAGCTTTGAGGAGAGTGTGCGGAAGTTGATTGATTGTCGGCTGCTAGGGTTTAGAGATGGCACTCAGGCGGTTAATTATTTAACGTCTCATGATGTGGGGGGATATGGAAATGAGCGGCTTTATAACTATTTAATTAGCAACGGTGTGGCCAATGCTGAGGGCAGAATTAAGCTAGCGTTTGTTTGTTTGATGACGGCTGTGGGCATTCCGATGATTTTGGCGGGGGAGGAGTTTGCGGATCAGCATGATTTGAATTTGAGTGAGTCTAAGCAGGTTGATCCGGTTAATTATGGGCGCATGGATGAGGAATGGCGGCGGCGGATGTTTGAGTATGTGGCGCGGTTGACTCGGTTTCGGACTGCGGCGGATGCTTTAGCAGTTAATGATGTGGTGTTTATTCATGTGGATTTTGAGGCGGGGAAGCGGGTTTTGGTGTGGCGACGCGGGTATGGGGAAATGATTGTGGTGGTGGTGGCTAATTTTTCAGATTATGGAACGCCGAAGGGGGCGGAATATGTGATTCCTAGTTTTCCTAATGCACCGGGTAAGAAATGCTGGAAGGAAATTACGCAGGATCGGCTGGTGCCTAGAGAATGGGTGGGGCGGGAGCCGATTTTTCCTTGGGAAGCGAAGGTGTATGGGTTGGTTTGAGGGTTTGGAGTGGATGGGCTGAGGGGGCGAGATGAAGTTTTATGTGGTTCTGCTTGATTTTGTTAAAAGAAGTGCGTGAAATCTCTTGGTTTTTGATGGAGCGGTGACAATAGCAAAGAGATGGCTTCAAGGGAGGATTGCTGATGCTAACTTACTCTGCTTTACAACCTGATCCGCCGCCGTTCCGAGATCGAGTACAGATTGCGTTGGCGATCGCTGATTCTAGTATTTTGCAATCGATTCTGACTGAGTGTGTTCCTCCCATTGCGCTGCCTCACCGAATTGGCAGTATTCGCTCTAGCATCGGCGTTCCGATTGAGGCGAAAAAGTCGGTGGATGGAATGATTCAACTGGAGGAAATTGAGTGTGTTCTAATTGATTCGTCGCAGGATGTGGAACGGGCAGTAACGGAGTATTCGCAGCGGCACGGAAATCAGCGGGGATATGTTGATTTGACGCGCTGTGAGGCGGAAACGCGGGACTTGGGGCTGATTACAAATTTGGCACAGGCGATCGCGCGGTTGTCGCAGGCGGGTTTTTCTTCAGAGCAAATTCAAACAATTTTGCATTTACCGCAGGAGGCTTGGCACAAGACCTGGTGGTATATGCCGGATGGGGATGGCAATTTTACGGTGCCGTTTTTGCGGTTGATGCGATCGCAGTACTATTTAGATGGTCGGGTGGCGATTCAGTATAAAGATCTATTTGCGCAGGAGAAGCCGTCTTGTTTTAAGAGCCGGGAGCAAAAGATTGTGGTGGAAATTTTTTCGGAGACGAAGGGGTTTCGGAAAACTTTGGAGAAAATTAATTATGCGCGGCAACAAATGGGTGTGGAACGGGCGCTGCTGATTGGCGATCGTTTTTCGGAGTTGGAGGCGCAGGGATTTATGAGCCAAGGGGTTAGTCTTTATGCGGCGCAGGAACTAGTGCTGCCGGTAGAGGCGAACTGCGAGTGGTGTGCGACGGCTGGATGCCCGATGCAGGGGCGGATAGAGTCGCCCGTGGTGACTTGTCAGGCGTTTTGTTTGGAAGCAGTTTGAGAGACTGATTCCGATCGGGCTCTGGATGGCAGGTTAGGGGTTCAGTATTCTTGCTTAATTTTTGTGTTATAAATAGATAAGGGATTACGGAAAATACTGATAATCCTTGGCACAGTTGGATGTTTCCCCTGATTGGTTAGGCTAGTTGAGTTTGCCCCCTAGTTGTGTGGAGTCAGAATAAAAGCCACCAGATTTATCTGGTTTCTGACTCCAGGGGCATAAGCTGTTATTAGCCTTTTAGAATTTCGTCGTCGGTTGAAAAGTCTATCTCAGCGGTGCCTCGTTGGGAAGGGAGATAGTCTTTTTGGTAGGAGTCTTTGAGTCCTGCAATTAGGTCAAAGTGCGGCTGCCAGTGGAGTTCAGTTTTGGCTTTATGAATGTCGGTGTAAAAATGCTGAACTCGCAGGGGAAAGGCTTTGCGTTTACCAAAGTCATAGTGTTTGGGGTCGTAGTGAACGAGTTTTAGGTCTTCGGGAGGTTTGCCAAGGGCGGCGGCGCAGGCGCGGGCAATGCCGTCGAACGTGATGTAGCGATCGCCCGAAATGTTGTAGGTTTGCCCCAGGGCTTTGGGGTTACCCAGGGTGGCTGCCATGGCTGCGGCTAGGTCTTGGACGTGCCCTAATTGGGTGGTGTGCATACCGTTGCCGGGGATGGGGATGGGGCGATCGCGGACGATGCGATCGAAGAACCAGGCTTCTAGGTCGTTATAGTTTTGGGGACCGTAGATGTAGACGGGGCGAATGGAGGTGAAGGGAATTTTTTCAGCGGCGAGGTAGGTTTCTGTCTCGGCTTTGCCTTTGTGGCGGCTTTTAGGGTCGGTGGGGTCGCCTTCGAGGTGGGGCATTTGGTCAGACTTCAGGTAAACTCCGGCGGAGCTGACGTAGATGAACTGTTGGATGCGGTCTTTGAAGATTTCGGTGAGGGGCTGAGTGTCGCTGAGTTCGCGCCCATTGTTGTCGAAGATGGCATCGAAGGTTTCGGCGGAGAGCTTTTCGAGCTGGGCGGGTTGGGTGCGATCGCCCTGGATTTGGGTCACGCCTGCGGGGGCGGGCTGGTTGCCTCGGTTAAAGAGAACGACTTCGTGTCCTTGGTCTAGCAAAATTTGGGTGAGATAAACTCCAATAAAGCGGGTTCCACCCATGATCAAGATGCGCATTGCTATGGATTCCTTCAACTAATTTTTAACAGGATGCAGATTCATGTTGATCCTAGGGCTTTATGGGGCGCGATCGATCGGTGGAGAAAATTCTGCTGGGCACTATACCATTCACCTAGTGGAGGCGTAGTATAGTATCGCCCAGTCCAATCGTTGAGGAATTTTATGCTGTTTTCTGGTGCTCAAGCGGCTTTGTTGGTGCTAGCTGATGGGACGGTTTACCGGGGCTGGTCGTTTGGGGCGATGGGCACCACGATTGGTGAGGTGGTTTTTAATACGGGAATGACGGGTTATCAAGAGGTGATGACTGATCCTAGCTATTGTGGGCAGATTGTGGCGTTTACTTATCCGGAGTTGGGCAATACGGGGGTCAATTTGGAGGATGAGGAGTCGAACCGTCCCCATGTGAGGGGAGTGATTGCGCGGAATGTGTGCGATCGCCCTAGTAACTGGCGATCGACTCAATCATTATCGAGTTATTTGAAGCAACACCGGATTCCAGGAATTTTTGGGATTGATACGCGAGCTTTGACGCGACGAATTCGATCGGCTGGGGCAATGAATGGAGGGATTTCGACGGAGGTGCTTGATCCGGCGGAGCTGTTGATGCAGGTGCAGGAAGCGCCCAGTATGGCGGGGTTAAATTTGGTGAAGGAAGTGACGACGGGAGAGGTCTATGAGTGGCTGGAACCGAGTGCTGCGGCTTGGGAGTTTGGTGGCGGTGGCGGAGTGCATGAGCCTTTGACCGTGGTGGCTTTGGATTTTGGGGTGAAGCGGAATATTTTGCGGCGGTTAGCTAGCTATGGGTGTCGGGTGGTGGTGGTGCCTGCTGACACGTCGGCTGAGGATATTTTGAAGTATCAGCCAGATGGGATTTTCTTGTCGAATGGTCCGGGTGATCCGGCGGCGGTGACGGAGGGGATTGCTACGGCGAAGGATTTGCTGGGGAGCCAAAAGCCAATTTTTGGGATTTGTATGGGGCATCAGATTTTGGGATTATCTCTGGGGGCGGAGACGTTTAAGCTCAAGTTTGGTCATCGAGGGTTGAATCAGCCAGCGGGTCTGAAGCAGCATGTAGAAATTACGAGCCAGAATCATGGGTTTGCGATCGAGGCAGGTTCGATTGGGGGGGCTGAGGTAGAGATTACGCATCTTAATTTGAATGATCAAACTGTGGCGGGTTTGCAGCACAAGTCGTTGCCGTTGTTCTCGGTGCAGTATCATCCGGAAGCGAGTCCCGGACCGCATGATGCAGATTATTTGTTTGAGAAGTTTGTTGAGACGATGCGATCGGGGCGAAAGTAGGAATCAGGAAAGCTACGCCATGTGTAGCTTTCCTACGAACGCTCCAAGGCTTCTGCAAACTCGCCCACCCAAGGAATCAGGGCTAAGTCGCCAAAGGTAATTTGGCGTTGCTGTTGGTCAAGTTCGGCAATGCGCAATTTTTCGGCATAAACTTGCTGCTGATAATATTGTTTTAATTCGGCAGGTGTGGTGTCATCAGTTTTTTCCCAAAGATTGAGCAAATGCCGATAGCGTTTCTCGCACATGACTCGCTCAATGCACGCGATCGCCGCTCGAATCACCAACGGGCGCGCAGGACATCTCGTTTGGTTTTTTCGTCGAGTTGAATCAAGTGATAAATGTATGCCAGCTTGTCAGGATACTCCGCACACCGATCCTGTAATTGATCAATCAATTCCTTGGGGTTGTGCAGCTCCATCTCTTCAATGTTCATCATCTGTTGCCAAAAGAAGCGATGGTGCGCGAGGCTAAAGTCTAAGTCGCGTTCATCTAAAGATTCACGAATAAAGGAACGGTATTCGGACAACAGCAGATAAAGCCGCAAAAGCTGAGCCTCGGCTTCTTCTTGCAAAGTACGATCGCCCGGTCGTTGCCATTTTTGCGATCGCCCGTGCCAGCGTTGACCGCGCACCTGGGTTCGCAGGTCGGCTTCTAGTTGCATCGTCAAATGAGGATTGCCGTAGCTCAACAGCTCCGCACACCGATGGATGTAGTGAGTTCGCAGCGTGGCATTGGGCAAATCTCCCAAAAGCTTAACGATCGCCTGAGTGCTCTGCTGAAACTGATCAGCTTGATTCAGGTCTGCGCCCTCTAACGTCCGCTGAATTTGCCAATCTAGCCAAAGCGGCGCATGGTCTAACAGCGATTGATAGACCTCTGCCGACTGGGTTTTGAGAAAATCGTCTGGATCTTTGCCTTCGGGCAAATTGAGAATCCGCAGTTTCACTTCACCCTGATAAGCCAGATCGCTAACTTCCCCGATCGCCCGTTCCGCTGCTTTATTGCCTGCCGAATCGCCATCAAAATTGAAGATAATTTGCTTAGATTCGGTGTAGCGAATCAGCGATCGCACCTGAGCCAAACTCAGCGCCGTCCCCATCGAAGCGACAACATTCGTAATATTAACCGCGTGAAGCGCAATCACATCAAAGTAGCCTTCCACCACCACCGCTTTGTCAGTTTTGGCGATCGCAGCTCGTGCCTTATCCAATGCAAACAGCGTCTTCCCTTTATCAAACAGCTCGGTTTCAGGAGAGTTCAGATACTTAGGCTGCTCATCGCCCAAAGACCGACCGCCAAAGCCAATGACTCGCCCTTGCAAATCATGAATGGGAATTATCAGGCGATCGCGGAAGCGATCGTAATGTCCGCTGCCCTGCCCTGCCTGACGCGGCACAATCAACCCCGCCTGCTCAATCAGCTCCACCGGATATCTTTTATGATCAACCAAGTAGCCATAGAGCGTTTGCCAACCCCCCGGAGCGTAGCCCAGTTGAAAATGCTGAATGGTTTCATCGCTTAGCCGTCGCTGCGTCTTAAGATAAGCGATCGCCCCTTCGCCCGAAGGTTGCCGCAGAGCATGTTCAAAAAACTTGGCAGTTATCGCCAATACTTCATAGAGCTGCTCCCGCAGAGAGATTTGCCGCTGAAGTTCCTGCCGCTGGGCAGGTTCTAGGGTCTTGACCGGAACTTGGTAGCGATTCGCCAGTTCTAGCACCACATCCCCAAAAGATTGCTTGCCAATTTCCATGACAAACTTAATGGCATTGCCCCCTGCCCCACAGCTAAAGCAGTAGTAAAATTGCTTGGTGGGGCTCACGCTGAAGCTAGGCGACTTATCATCGTGGAACGGACAAAGCCCCGTAAAATCTTTCCCTCGCTTCCGCAGCACAACATGTTCGGAGATGACATCCACAATGTCAACGCGCTGCTTGACTTGCTCAATGGTGTCGGGGTGGAGGTGGGGAATGCTCACAAGCGTCTCAAACTCAAATAGTGTGACTGCTGCTTTAGTTGTAAACTAATCCGCTACATCTGGCGTAACTCTTAATAAAGTAAACTAAACTCGGTAGGAAATAAAGACGAACTGCTGAACAGGGACGATCGACATCGGTACACCTGACCTAGTTCTATCATCGCATGTTCGCTCATGGAGCAGGCGAAATTAGCAAAGCAGCTCATCTGAACAAAGGCAATACTGGGCGACTATGGAGAGCGACGAATGGGAAGAATTATCGTTTCGGCAGCACATGGCGGCATTGAAGGCGGCAGCCGCGATCCGGGGGCAGTGGTGGATGGGGTTACCGAAGCGCGGGAAATGATTTTGCTGCGGGATTTGATAGTGCAAACTTTGCGATCGCGCAATTACGAAGCCCTCGCCGTTCCCGACGACCTCAGTTTGCAGCAAACCCTCGATTGGGTGAACAATCGCGCGGCAGTGGGCGATATTGCCCTAGAAATTCATGCCAACGCCTTCAGCGACACCACGACGCGAGGCATTGCCGTGTTCTACCTCGCCAACAACGAAGAGCGTAAATCCCAAGCCGAACTGCTGCTGCAAACCTACATTCGTCGGGTGCCCCAAATGCCCAGCCGAGGTGCCAAACCAGACACCCAAACCGCCCTAGGCAACCTGGCATTTTGTCGCCAAGTGGTCATTCCTTCTCTGCTGATGGAAGTTGGCTTACTAACCAACGCTGACGATCGCCGCCTCCTTCAAACTCAGCGCCAAGAGATTGCCCTAGGCATTGCGGAAGGTTTGGCAACGTGGAGCCTAGGCAGATCCCCTAATCCTGCCCCCAGTCCATTGCCCCTGCCTGCCCCAACCCCAGGACTGTACCCAGATTGCAACATCAACCTCAATGGGGGCATTTTTGACCAACGGGGCATCATTGTCGAAGGAAACGCTTATATTCCCCTAGATTTTGTCGATCAGTTGGGCATTGACTTGCCCCTTTCCTACCGCCGCATCACCTACCAAAATATTGTGTTCATTCGCGCGGTTGACCTCAGAGACTTTAATATTTCAGTCACCTGGGATGGCAACACCCGCACCGTTTCCTTGCGATCGGCGCTATCCATCTGTGGAGACCAAATCGATCGCATCATGGGGCATGGCAACACGTCCTTGGTGCAGCTCATCACCTTCCTCAAAAGCAAAAACCCCGATGCGCTCAACCGCTTCCCCGACCTGCCCAAGTTTTACCGCGAAGAAGGCAATGCAGAGGGCGTTAACTTTGATATTGCCTTTGCCCAAATGGGACTGGAAACCAACTTTTTGCGGTTTGGTGGCATTGTCAAGCCAGAACAAAATAATTTTGCGGGCTTAGGCGGAGTTGGCACAGGCGCGGGCGGTGCCACTTTTCCGAGTGCAAGATTGGGTGTGCGAGCCCATATTCAACATCTCAAAGCTTACGCCAGTACCGAACCTTTGCGGCAAGCTGAGGTTGATCCCCGCTTTCGATTTGTGCGGCGAGGCATTGCGCCCTTGTTAGACCAACTCAGCGGACGCTGGACCGCAGATCCTCAGTACGGCACCAAGATTTTGAATGGAGTGCGGCAGCTATATGAGTTTACAGGGTTGTTGTAACGGGTTAAAGAATGAATTTGAGTAAACCATTGAGCACGGTTGATCCCGGGCGATCGCTCGTCATTCTCCTATTATTTCTGGGTCTATTGTTTCGCGTGGCGCACCTCGATCGCAAGGTCTACTGGGTCGATGAAGTTGCAACATCGATTCGGGTGGCTGGCTACACCAAAACTGAAATTGTGAGAGAGGTCGCAACGGGAAAAATCCTTCATCCGCAAGACTTGCTCAACTATCAAAAACTTACGCCTCAGCGAGGTTTTTCCGACACTCTACAAGCCCTGGTCAACAGCCCCGAACATACGCCCCTTTATTTTCTCCTGGTGAGAGCGTGGGCAACGGTGTTCGGTAGTTCGGCGGCAGCAATGCGATCGCTCTCTGTCCTCTTTAGCCTGATTGCCCTACCCTGTCTTTATGGGCTAACGCTAGAGCTTTTTCGATCGCCCTTCACTGCTAGCCTTGCCGTTTCCCTAGCTGCTATTTCTCCATTTTTTGTCGCCTATGCCCAAGAGGCTCGTCCCTATAGTCTCTGGCTCGTTGCCATTTTACTCTCTAACCTGTTTTTATTAAGAGCCGTTCGGTTCAATCAACACCAAAGTTGGGTCTGGTATACGCTGTCTCTTATCCTAGGATTCTATACTTCTTTATTGTCCATCTGGGTCGCAGTCGGACAAAGCATTTGGGTCATGATTACCGCCCGATCGCAGCTCAAGCCTGGGGCGATCGCCCTCACTAGCGCATTCCTTGCATTTACGCCTTGGCTCTGGGTCATAGCCCAGCACTGGCAAAGACTTCAGGATAATACCACCTGGATGCGAGTGCCGATGGGTGTTCTCCCCAGAGTGGCGATCGGGCTGTATAGCATCGTGATTGGATTTGTAGATTTTCCGGTTCACGTTCCCATTGACGCAGTAATCATTGCGGCAATCATTGCGGACGTTGGTTTGCTGACCCTGGTTGGATTTTCCTTCTACTGGGTACAAGCTCACTCAGTTCGTCCAGCCTGTCTATTTATTTTCACACTAGCGATCGCAACACCGTTAGGTTTACTCATCATAGACTGGCTTACCAACGGTCAAAGCTCGACCGCTCCTCGATATTTAATTCCGAGTCAGATTGCGGTACAGTTGGCGATCGCTTTTCTGTTTAGCCAGAAGTTACAATCAGAAAAACCAAAGCTCTGGAAGCTGTTATGGGCTGTGCTCATTTCAATGGGAGTCCTATCGTGTGCAGCAAACTTAGACACATCCCCCAAGTATCAAAAAATTCGGAATTTGCATAACATTGCCATTGCCAACGCCATTAACCAAGCGCCACCCCTGGTAGGTACCTCGAAAAGCACTCCCCTCGTGATTGCCCAATCCACCGAAACCATGGATCTATTATCCCTCAGTCGTACTCTTGCAGAGAACGTAGAAATCAAGATATTATCCCAAAGTAATCCTGCAAGCATTCCCAACCTGTGTCAAAAAATCTTTCTTTTTAACCCTTCAGAAGCATTCCGCACCGCTATCATTGCCCAGCGATCGATTGAACCCATTTACCAGCCTCAACTGTTAATCCCCGGTGAAATTTCCCTAACACTTTGGGCAGTAAACAATGATTCTTGTTCCCATGACAGGTTGCCCCAATGAATTCTTTTTACACCAACCTAAAAGCCAAATATCGACAATGGATTTTAACCGAAGGCGAGAAAGCCATCCGCCGGGTAGAAGGCTATATTGGGCGCAACTCTCTAGTGGGCGATACGCCCTTTCTGACGGTTGAACAATTTAGTTGGGTGCCTGACCTAGAAGCAAAGTGGCAAGTCGTTCGCCAAGAGCTAGAAGTACTGCTCAGCAAAGTAGACGAACTTCCCAATTTTCAAGATATTTCTAAAGACCAATATGCCATCACCACAGACAACCTCTGGAAGACCTATTTCTTTTATGCCTATGGCGTGAAAGCCGAAGGCAACTGCCGCCAATGTCCTGAAACCGCCCGTTTAATTGAAAGTATTCCAGGCATCAACCTAGCATTTTTTCCATCTTAATGCCCCATAAAACCATCCCAGTTCATCGCGGTCCTTACAAAGGAGTGATACGAATGCATCTCCCGCTGAAAGTTCCAGAGCCTGCGATCGAATGCGCCATTCGAGTAGACCAAGAAATCCGGCACTGGGAAGAAGGAAAAGTTCTGCTGTTTGACGATACTTATCCCCACGAAGCATGGAATCATACCAACGGAATTCGAGCGGTTTTATTCGTCGATTTTATTCGTCCAATGCAGTTTCCCGCCTCTCTGGTCAATTGGTTTTTAATTCAACTGATTGCTTGGTCGCCCTACGTTCGCGGCGAGCAGCCCGCCTTTGAGGAGTGGGATCGGCGGCTAACGCAGATCTTCAAGCGCTGAAGTACTTTGCCATCGGGTGATACGCCACGAACGCCGTGGTCGATTGTTCAGGATAAATTTGTTCGCTTTCGTCCATGTACAAATTAATGCGATCGCTTTTCAACAATTCCAACTGCTTAAACTGGTCTGGAATATGAGGACAAGCGGGATAGCCAAAGCTATATCGAGAACCCTGATACCGCTGCGCCAACATATCCCGGATATTATCCGGATCTTGGTCACCAAACCCCAATTCTCGACGAATACGAGCATGGGTCCATTCGGCAAGCGCTTCTGCCAACTGAACTGCCATCCCGTGAAAGTAAAGATACTCCGTGTAGTTATTGGTTTTAAATAACTCCTGCGCCACCTCAGAAGCGATATGCCCCATGGTTACCGCCTGCATGGGCAGCACATCCATTTGCCCGGACTCTGTTGACGCAAAGAAGTCGGCAATGCAATAGCGCCGCATAGACTTTTGCCGAGGAAATTTCCAGGTAACAAAGGGCTGCGTGCCAGAGCCATCGGGGTCATAAACATGCAGCAAATTCCCTTCCGACTGGCAGGGAAAATAGCCATAAACCACTTGAGGATGCAACAGGTTTTCTGTCAAAATTCGAGCTTTCCAACGAGCCAAAACGGGATATACCTTTTCCTCTAAAAAGGCATCATACGCTTCACGAGGTTGTTCACGGGGCTTGCGAAATTGCCATTGTCCAGCAATCAAGGCTTGCAAATCAAGATGCCAGAATAGCTCTTCCCAAGGAATATCAACAGAGTTAAGAATTTGAGTTCCCCAGAAAGGAGGCGTAGGGCGAGCAATGTGGGCATCAATGGCTTCCGATCGCCGCGTATCCTCTTCCACTGGCTCCGCCGCCACTGCTTCGACCACTGGCTCCTCTGCCCCCTCCTCCTCTTTGCTCCAGTCCATTGGATTACCCGCCTCATCCAAAAAGCCCTTCAAGTCATCCCAATGATGCTCGGTCTTCGCAGGCATGAGCTTGTCCATAAAATGCAAATCAGCAAAGGCATCCTTGCCATAAACCACTCTGCCCTTATACACTCGCTGACAATCTTCGTAGACAAACTTGCGAGTCAGAGCGGCTCCTCCCAAAATAACGGGAACGGTGATGCCTTGATCACTAAACGTTTGTAAGTTGTCTTTCATGAACGCAGTTGACTTAACCAAAAGACCACTCATAGCAATGCAGTCTGCCTTGTGTTCTTTGTAGGCATTGATAATATTTTCAACAGGCTGCTTAATCCCTAAATTGATCACCTTGTAACCATTGTTCGTCAAAATAATATCCACGAGATTCTTACCAATATCGTGAACATCCCCCTTAACGGTTGCGATTAGAAAAACACCCTTCGAGTCACTGCTGCCTTCAATCTTTTCCATCAGGGGTTCTAAGAACGCCACCGCCGCCTTCATGGTTTCAGCAGATTGCAACACAAAGGGCAATTGCATTTGCCCCGAACCGAATAGTTCACCGACCACTTTCATACCATCTAGCAAGAAAACATTGACGATATCCAGCGGCTTGTATTGCTCTAAGGCAATTTTTAGCGCATCTTCTAAACCAATGCGTTCACCATCAATAATGTGCTGCTTCAGGCGTTCCTCAATGGGCAAATCTGTAAGGGTGGCAGTCGATCGGGCATCTTTAACCGACACGCCTTCAAACATCTTTGTCAGCTCAGTCAACGGGTCATAAATACAAATATCGCCTTCAAAACGACGGCGATCGTAAATTAAATCTCGGCAGACTTGCTGCTGCTCTGGCGTAATTTTGAAATGGGCAATAGCTTCGCCGCGCTGACAATGGAGCCGTCCATGCCAGCCGCGATCGCCTCATGCAAAAACATCGAGTTCAACACAATTCGAGTCGCCGGATTCAACCCGAAAGAGATATTCGACACCCCCAACATAAAGTGACAACCCGGCAGCAATTCTCGAATCCGACGAATAGACTCGATCGTGGCTTTACCATTCTCTCGATCTTCCTCAATTCCAGTTGAAATAGGTAACGCCAACGTATCAAAAAAATCTCATGGGGTGGAATGCCATATTCCAAAACTGCATGATAAGCACGTTCAGCAATTTTGACTTTTTGGTCAGCAGTTCGTGCCATACCCTCTTCATCAATCGTGCCAATGACCACGCCTGCCCCATAGGTTTTTGCTAGCTCTAGCACCTTCAAAAAGCGTTCATCCCCATCTTCATAGTTAGTAGAATTGAGAATGCATTTACCCCCAGCAACCTTTAAACCCGCCTCCATTTTTTGCCACTCGGTCGAGTCCAGCATTAAGGGATAGTGGCAGTTGTGACCAGACGCGATACTAATTCCCTCATGTCACGTTCGCCATCTCGCCCGACAAAATCCACGTTCACATCCAAGACATGCGCACCCTCCTTAATTTGAGACCGGGCGATCGCCACCAACCCATCCCAGTTTTCCTCATTCAACAGCTCCCGCACCTTTTTAGACCCACTGGCATTGAGGCGTTCGCCCACAATCAAAAATGAGTTATCTTGCTCATACGGTTGCGCCGAGTAAATAGATGCCGCAGCAGGCGTATAACCCAAATTCGGACGAGGAATTTCAGACGTATAAACCGCTCCATTTTTCCAATGTTGGCGATCGATCCGCACCGATCGCTCTTTGGGTGTCAACGTCGCCGCCACCTCTGCCAACTGCTGAATATGTTCAGGACGAGTGCCGCAGCAACCGCCAATCACCTGCACCCCCATATCCTCGACAAAATGCAGCAACGCCATCCGTAGCTCCATCGGTGTCAGCTTATAGTGCGCGTGCCCCCCAATGTTTTCGGGTAGCCCCGCGTTAGGAATACACGACACCACAAAAGGCGCATTCTCCGTCAAATATTGAATATGGGGCTTCATCAAATCGGGACCCGTCGCACAATTCAACCCCAAAATATCAATGGGATAAGGCTCCAAAATCGCCAACACACCACTAATATCAGTACCCACCAGCATGGTTCCCTGCTGCTCCATTGTCACCGAAACCATCAGAGGACGGCGATCGCCCTTGTGCTCAAACACTTCTTCAATGGCATTCAGCGCCGCCTTAATTTGCAGCACATCCTGACAAGTTTCCACCAAAAATAAGTCCACTCCCCCATCAAACAAGCCCTCTGCCTGCACCCTAAATGCCGCCTTAAGCTCGTCATAACCCACATGCCCCAGCGTCGGCAACTTAGTTCCAGGACCCATCGAGCCTGCCACAAATCGTGGTTTTTCGGGCGTAGAATATTCAGCCGTGCAACGCTTTGCCAACTCCGCCGCCTTCCGGCTCAAATCATAGGCTTGATCGGCTAAATCGTAGTCTACCAACACTAACGGGCTACTGCCAAAAGTATCAGTTTCAATCACATCGGCTCCTGCCGCCAAAAAATCGCGGTGAACCTTAGCGATCGCCTCCGGCTTAGTGACCACCAAATATTCATTACACCCCTCGTAAGCTGCTCCCCCAAAGTCCTCAGCAGTCAAATTTTGGGATTGAATGTTAGTTCCCATCGCACCATCAAAAACTAGGACAGGACGATCGGGGCGGTGCAGGTGAGCAAGGAAAGGATGAGTCATGATGGCAAGGGACTTGTTACAACTTATGAACTTGAACCTAGTTTACAGATTATCAATCTTTTCTCAATTTTGTGGATTTTTTGGGCAGAAGGCTAACATTCTCTTTAAAGTAATGTTTTGCTAACTATAAAATCCTGTGATACTCTGTGAAAAGTCTGACGCAACAACGGGATGTAGCGCAGCTTGGTAGCGCACCGACTTCGGGAGTCGGGGGCCGCAGGTTCAAATCCTGTCATCCCGATTTTAGAAAAGTCAATAGGGTCAATTTCAGCAAGGCTGCTTACAGTTTTAGTGCCCCATTGAGCACATCCATTCCTCTGGCTGCGTAAGCAAGCCCCGTCGGGTGCATGAAGCAAGGCAGAATTCACTGCCGCTAAAGTTTGGGGATTCCGCTTCGATCTATAAATCCAACAAAATTCAACAGATGTTCACCTGATCTCTACACCGCTTAATCTAGAAACGACGATCGCAAATCTGTTTAACTTTTTTAGCCACAGACGTTTCAGATTTCATTAAATTTGAGTATTCATTGAGTTGCAGACAAGCAGTGTTCAACAACTCTTCTTCCGAACCTACAGCGTTATTGTAACCGTCGCTAACAATTGTCTTACCAGCCGCACTAAATATCATTGAAGTCGTTTGAAAATCCTCTCCCTTCAGATCATTCTGAAGTTCACCCGTGCTTGCATTCCACTGACGCACTATGTTGTTGTAATTTCTACTCAAAATGGTCTGACCATCAGGACTGAAGCCCACCCAAATAGGCTGAAAATGACCCTGATTCATCGTTCCCTGCAATTGTCTAATTTGTTGACCTGTTTTAACATCCCATACGCGAACAGTCTGGTCATCACTGCCGCTAACGATTTGGCTGCCATCTGGACTAAAGGCGATCGAAACCACCGAATACCGATGTCCTTTCAAGGGTTTGCCGATGAGCTTACCAGTCCGAGCATCCCACACGCGGATGGTTTGATCAACGCTACCACTCACAACTTGCCTGCCATCTGGACTAAACGCCACCGCCAGAACTGTTTTCTGGTGTCCCCGCCAACGTTGCCCCAAAGGTTGCCGAGTCTGAGCATTCCACACGCGCACCGTATGATCTCGATCGCCACTCACAACTTTTTTGCCATCAAAGCTAAAAGCAATGGAAACCACCGGATCTAATAAAAGTCTTCTTCCTTGATCGACCTGAATAGAATGCAGCAGCGCACTATGAGCAGAGTGCGCGATCGAGCCGCGAGACCGAGGCATCAATAGCGATCGGCTCAGATCAACGGCTGCTATAGCATTCACCTGAGCCAGAACATTATTTTCAGCATTAAAAGGTTGGCTTGTAAGTAATTCCTCCGCAAAATCTGTCAACTGTTTGACCTGCTGCACTTTGACCTGTTGCTGTTGATAAACCGTAAGACCCATAACCCCAGGAATTAAAATGCTCAACGCCCATCTCTGAAATTGTTGTTGCCGCTCCTGCTTTTGGCGCTGAATTTCCTGCTGTTGCCGAAGCGCTTCAGCGTGCTGAGATGCCGTAAAAATTCCATTGCAATGGTGATGAGCGCACCCACCCGTTCCTGATGTTGCCGCAGCACATTGAGTTCTGGAGGTCGCCAGAGGCAGCCTTCCGGGCGACCATTTTGCTCCCAGTACTCAGCATCATCTTCTAAACGGCGTTGAAAGCGAAGGTCACTACGGCTTTGTTCCACCCACTGATTCAGCAATTGCCAGTGGTCAAATAATGCTTCATGGGTAATCTCAGCGGTTTCAGTGCCGTTATACGGGGTTGAGCAAGTAATTAATCGCACTTCTGGCTCTGAAAATTGATGAATTACCCGTTTCACCTGCTCTGGGTGGTCTTGGTGAGAAATGAGACAATCTATAGCAACCCGACGACGAGTATCCTTAGTCCCTTCACCCAACTGCACTAAGCCGAGAAACAATCGCCGAGCGATCGCCTGTTCAGACGGCTTGAGGCTGTCGTACACCTCTTGCGCTTCGCCTGCCATTGCGCCCCCCACTCCCCCAATCTGGTCTAGCGTTTGGGCTGGAGTCATGCCTTTCGCCAGCCCCTTCCAAATGCAGTTGAGAGCACACTGAAGCAGCGGCAAAGCGCCTTCTCTGCCTTTGGTGTCTTCGGCTAATACATAAATTGTCGCTTCGTCGAGAGGGTGTCCTGCTAATTCTGCGGGTTTAGCAATGATTTGCCGCAATTCCTCCTCATTCATGGCAGGCACCAGAAATCCTTGCCGTGAAAACAAACGATTCAACTCAGGATGTTTTTTGAATTTCGTCTAAAAAGTCACTGCGTACCGTAATGATCACCAAAACCTGCTGAGACTCCTCCTTAGCAGCTTCTAACAGATTTTCAATAAACCGATCGCGCTCCATCGATTTTTTGCAAAGGGTATAAATTTCTTCAAACTGATCGATCAGCACAATCAGAGGCGAGACATCAGTTTCGGGAAGAACATTGATAATTCGCCGCAGTCCGTCATACTTTCCAAACGAGTTTGCCTGTGCCAGCTCTGCGGCAAACTCTCGCGTTTTGCTCACAGGGGTCAGATCATTGGTGGCAACCCGTGCCAACACGGTGGCTAAAGATTCGAGGGGATAGGCTCCGGGCACCAAGACCGCCACCCTCGCCCGATCGCGCCCCGGCAAAGGTCGGCGGGCAAGTTCTGGAATGAGCCCGGCTCGTGCCAGCGAAGATTTTCCTGATCCGGATGGTCCAAAAATAGGCAAAATGCTAGCGATTGAGGTTTCTTCATGCAGAATACTCAGCTTCTCCCACAGAATCGCAATCTCTTTCTCCCGCCCAAAGAAGCGATCGCCATCGGTTTCTTGAAATGCTAGCAGCCCTTGATAAGGATTTGCCCCAATTGTTGAGGTCGAGGGCTGCGTTTCTGGTGGGCAGGGGCGATCGAATTGAGACGGATAGATAGTAATTTGTCCACCCGTGACATTCAGGATGGTACTGCTCACAGCTTGCCCAATAATTTGGTTTTGGTTGCCCTCAGATTGTTGGTCGATGGGGCGATCGCCCTGGCTCCCTGGCTGAATTTGTCCAGTTGTTGAATCAGGCTCAGTTGACATCGCTTAATGACCAGGAAGATGAACATTGCCCGTAATGTTGCCCAGCACCGTCCCCCCCGAAACTTGCCCGATCACCTGGTTCTGATTACCCACCACATTTTGAACAATCTGGTTACCCGGCGTGCCATCTGGAGCATCGGCTGCAAGGATATGGGCGATCGCCTCTGCCAAAGCTGGATCAGCTTCCAAAATCTTCTTCAATTGCACCCGCAACGCCACCTGTAAATCCGCATCATCTGGTGCTTTAGCCAAATCTTCAGCCGCTTCCTTAGCAGATTCCTTCGCCTCCACCTTAAAGCGCAGCTTCTCCCAAATCGCTTGGGCTTTGTCCAAAGCACTTGTCGCCAATTGAGTGCCTGCGGTTTCTCCAGCTTTAGTCGCCGCACCCGCCGCCATCTTAGAACCTAAATTCAGCAAAGTGGGCAGAAAAGGGGCTAGAAAAGCAGTGATTGTAACAGCATCCATGATTTCACCTTCGAGAAAGTACTGTTTTTGAAAAATACTCTGGTTAAAGGGGCTAAAACCCGAAAATTGTAGATTGAACGGGGTAAATAAAGTTTTGTCCAAAGCGTAACTTAGTTAGGTTGGCTCTGCCAAGACCTGAAGCCGTTATTTTTTCGCTCCAGCGCTGCCAGCCTCAACAAGGTCAGATTGAATTTTCTGATTTTGAATAGGTGAAGCATAAAACTTTTCCAAACCTAGCAACGACCACATCCACCGCTGCCGAATCAACAAAACCAGGATGCCGATCGCCCCCAACATCAACGCTGCGGCTCGATTAAAGCTACTCAGTTGCAATGCTCCCAGGTAATGGGAACCCACTAGAATCGCGTGTATTACGCCCAAAATTAGGGCAGGGATGGAGAGGAGATGGAGCGATCGCCAGCCTCTTCCCAGCCATTTTTGCGCACCATCAAAACTTGTCGCAGCTAAGGGCAGCATCAGCAACAGAGAGATTCCTCCCATGACAATTCCCCACTGATGTTGAGGCAGCATAAATAACAGTTTTTCTATGCGCCAGCCCCAAGAATGCACCACCATGTGAAACAGATGGGCGATCGATAAAATGAACCCTCCTACGCCAAAGGCGCGACGATAGCGCAACGGAAATGTCCACAAACGACTAACAGGACGGGCAATCAATGCCAACATCAAACAAAGAATTGCAGCATGACCAGTATAATCCACCATTGTATCGGCACTTCGCAACAGCGTTAGGATACCAATGGTCAACGTCACCCAACCGCCCATACGGAACAGTTGACTCCGGCGATCGCGGCTCAGCATTCCCGTCGAAACGCCGACTAGCAGCATGGTTGGCAAGGTTCCCAACCCAAACGCCAATAGGGTTAGCCCTCCCGCCCCAGCGCTCCCTGCTCCAGCCGCTTTAATCTGCGCAGTGTACAAAAAGCCACAAGGAATTAACCCCCAAATTGCCCCTAAGAAAAAGGGTGTCCACCAGCGATCGCCAAACGACAGTTTTACCATCACGCTGCTCAGGCGATCGTGCAGCTTGCCTTGAAGCAACGGATGTAGAAAGGGTAGCCGAGGCAAAATTTCTGGACTGACTTGGGTTAAGCCAAACCAAATCAGCAAGCTCCCGGTTAGCAACGCCATTGCTCGCCGCAGCAGACTACCCACCCCTGCCATCTGTCCCCCAGCAATAAGCACCGAACCCAATGCGCCTATGCCTGCCCCAATTAAGGCGTAACTCAGCAGCCGTCCTAAATTAAGCAACAAGTGGAATAAAAGCGATCGCTTTGAGATACCTGCAAGGGGTCGATCCTCAGAATTCTCCTGTCGTTGCGAAAGAGAAAACGCCGCCGCGATTGGACCACACATTCCAGCGCAGTGCCCGAAGCTCCCTAAAAAACCCAGAATAAACAAAAGCAACAAATCAAGCATCCAGCCAACCCGTCGAGACGACTCAGTAGGTCTTCTCTATTATCACCGCAAACGAATCGTCAAAAAACTACCCAAAAGCTATAGTTCCAGGCAACATTTTCTGAATCAACCTCAAAACCTGCTGATAATCCGCCGTCGCGCCCTGCCGGTTCAAAGCCTCAGCCGCCTGTTTGAGATCCGCGATCGCCTCTCCCATTTTCCCCATTTCTTGATGCAATAAGCCACGGCTCACATAGGTTCTGACCTCGTGAGGATCGCGTTGTAGAACTTGGTTAAAGTCCTCTAATGCTGCAACACGATCACCCTTTTGGTGATAGACACAGCCCCGATTGTAATAGGCGCGAATATCAGCAGTGTTGAATTGAATGGCTTGGGTAAAATCGGCGATCGCTCCTTGCTGGTCGTTTAAGAGCACCTGCGCCAACCCTCGATCGTTGTAAATTTCTGCCAAGGTTAGCCGATCTAAAGGTGAAGCTTGACGCAGCGCCTGTCCATAATCCACCATAGCGTCTCGGTATGCAGCTAGATCAACTTCTGCTAAACCTCGGTTGTAATAAGCGCGATAGTCGTTTGGCTTAAGTTGCAAAACTTGCGTGTAATCGGCGATCGCTTCGGTAAATTTCCCAGACTTGTAGTATGCCAAACCTCGGTTTAAATAAGTCTCTACACTATTCGGATTGAGTGCTAAAGCCTGAGTACAATCGAGGGTAGCGGCTGAGTAATCTTTGAGTTGCAAATAAGTCAGACAGCGATCGCTGTAGGCAACTGCATCGTTAGAATCTAATTGAATCGCTTGGTTAAAGTGCTCTATTGCAGAGGCATAATCCTCTTTTTGAAAAGCCAAAACCCCAGCATGAATAACTTCTTTAGTCGTTGCTACTATTGGCATTCCGTCGGCAAACGCGGGTAGAGGCAGAAGCCAGAGCGCGATCGACAAGAAAACGTTCGATAAAAAAACATTGAGCAAATTTCGGAACAACATAAATATCCCTATCCAGTACAGAGAGCTAGAATTCCAAGGCCCTCTCCCGTGGGAGAGGGCTAAATCTCGTCAGTTACCAACCCTTTTCAGACTGTTCCAACACATAAGAAGCCACATTCTCAATTTGTTCAGGAGTCAGTTTTCCTTTAAAGGAGGGCATCGCAGCTTTGCCATTAGTGACTTGTGTGGTGATTGCTACTAGAGAAGCCATTTCGTACTTGTCTAGGATATCTTTTTTGAGAGTTTTAGCAGGATTGACCATATTGCCTCCGCCCATGTGACAAGCCGCACAGTTTGCACCAAAGATCTTGGCTCCATCTGCCACATCTGCCGCCATAACCGGACGGTTGAAGACCAACGTGGTCATCGCTAAGACCAGAAAAATAACTGAGAGTAATTTTTTCATGTTCTTCCTCATTCATCGTTTTTAACTAAAAAAGTAAGGCACTAAAAAAGCAGGGTAATCAGAATGATCTGCGAAGCAGACAACCCCTAATCACCCCACCGGGGGAACGAAACAGCTTCCAAATCCGAGAGTTAGAAATCTGTAGAGCTAACAAAATTTGTTGAATCTCTTCCCAAATAGTGCCAAATAGGATGGGCAGAGTCAAAAGACAGGCTGTCAAACCTTCAAGGTCTGACATTCAAGGTTTGTAAGATCTTGCAACAGAACAGGCTCCAAAATTGGCGTTGCTAGATAAAGCGATGAGTTTAGATCAGTTTAAATCTAAGATTGTCTGAGCTAAGATGAATTGCTCCCTCCCGATCGCCCTCTATGGCTCCTCTGCCCGAACCTTCTCCAAAACAGCTCTCGCTCGGTCCTTTAGAATCAGAAATTCTAGAAATGATCTGGGTGCTTGGTTCTGCTTCGGTCAAAGATATTCACGATCGCATCCTCACAGATCCCGACCGCGAGTTAGCCTATGCCTCGGTCACCACTGTATTGCAACGGCTGACGCAAAAAGGCTGGTTAGCGTGCGATCGCCAAGACCGAGCATTTCGCTGGCGACCCTTAGTCTCTCAGGCAGAAGCACAGGCATTGCAGGCGCACGATCAGCTTCAGCGGTTTTTGGCGATCGGCAATCCTGATGTGGTGGCGGCTTTTGCCGACGAGTTAGACGGGGCAAGTGTTGAAAAAATAGAGGCGATCGCCCAACGCCTTAAGTCTATCCGTCAAGCCCGTCAAGCCCAGGAGGAAACCTAATGCATCTCAGCTTCATTGCGTTTTCCATAGCAGCAGTTTTTTGCATTCGGTTGGGCATTTCTCTCGAAGCCGAGCCGCGATCATGGTCGAGTCGGTGGCAACGGGCGCTCAGCTTCTTCCTCCTGCCGCCGCTACTGCTGATGACAACGGCTTTGGCGGTGCTGTTGATGGGCACAGATGGATATATGCTGGGTTTGCCCGTGGGCTGGATCGGGTATTTGTGGGCGATCGGTTTTTTGGGATATGCGGGTCTGCGGTTGCTGGGCTTGATGGTGGGAGGATGGCGATCGCTTCAAACGGTTCAGACTTATGATCCCTTTATTTTTCAAAAAACAGCCAATTTTCAAAAAACAGCCGGATATATTTTAGACACGCCTGCTTTATTTGCGGCACAGGTCGGCTTTTGGAATTCTAAATTAGTCATCAGTCGCGGCTTATTGACCTCTTGCAACGATGCTCAAATTGAGGCAGTTCTCACCCACGAAGCTGCTCATCATCACTATCGAGACACCTTCTGGTTTTTCTGGATGGGCTGGTTGCGTCAGGCGACTAGTTGGCTCCCTTACTCCAATGTTCTGTGGCAAGAACTCCTACTGCTGCGTGAGCTTCGTGCCGATCAATGGGCTGCTCAAAAAATTGATGCGCTTCTATTAGCAGAAACATTATTATTAGTGGCTAAAGACTGTTCATCAATGCCTCCCGAAATCAATTGCGCAGCGTTCAGTAGTGCTGCTCCAGCCAGTCGCCTAGAGCAACGTATTGAAGCATTGTTGACTGAAGCAGAACCGTTTTACCAAGGACAGAGCATCGTGTTCATTTGGGTGTTCATAGCAGTGTTGCCTTTGCTAACTCTCCTGTTGCATCAGTAGGTATAGCTATAAGTCGTTTGGTTAGAACAAGGGGCTAAAGCCCCTTGTTCATTTCAGTGTTTAACTTCTCAGGGAGGGAAAACCGGAATTTATCAGCTAAATTTTTGGGCGTTGCTGAATGCAAGTATGAAAGCCCCCCAAATCCCCCAAATTGGGGGACTTCCGAACCCTTCAAAGTCCCATTTGGGGGATTCAGGGGGCGAGAGAAC
>JAAUPA010000020.1 GCA_012034615.1 Leptolyngbyaceae cyanobacterium CSU_1_4
CTTCCAAAATTTGCAGCCATTGCTGAAAAGAAGAACCCGGAATGCGATCGCCACCAATACTCACCACTAACGACTGCCCTAAACCGCCTTAGTCAACTCATGCGCCACCTCATAGGTCAAGCTGCCGCTGCGGCTCACCACTCCCACCGTTCCAGGTCGATACAGCGCTGCCGGATGAGTCCCCAACAAAATCTTTCCAGGCACAATCACCCCTGGACAGCTAGGCCCCACCACCAGCGTTTCCGTGGCTTCAGCTTTACGCAACAGATGGACAATATCTAGCGGTGGCACGCCTTCAGTAATTAAAATGAGCTGCCGAATGCCCGCCGCGATCGCCTCTAATGCTGCATCCAGCACTTCATAAGGCGGCACAAAAATCACGCTAACATCCGCCGCAACAGTCGTCAGTGCTTGTTCCACCATATCGAATATGGGAATGCCATGCAAAGACTCGCCCGCGTGCCCCGGACTCACTCCAGCGACCACCTGCGTGCCGTAGTCTTGCATGAGCGGCGCATAAACCGAACCTAACGGCTCTTTGATGCCTTGTACAATTACTTTGCTATCAGACGTGAAAAGCATGGAAATCTAAAGTATGAGGAAGTTTAATCAGAGAAAAACCAGAGAAAATCTAAATTAGCCAGAAGCTTAAGACTGGGACAACACCACAGTTTTGGCGATCGCATCTTCTAAGCTATCGGTCATAGGAATTTTGCTTTTTGCCAATAGTTCAGCAGCTTGTTCCAGCCGATCGCCCACCAGCCTCACCACAATGGGCGGCGTATTTTTGCGATTTCGTAAATAAAAGGTCATCCCCTCCGCCACCTGACGGCAAGAAATCACGCTGCCCAAAACATTCACCAGCACAGCCTTGACCGTTTTATCAGCAAGGATGAGATCTAAGCCTTGCTGCAATCGTTCTTGCAACGTCTCAGGCGGGCAATTATGGCGATACTCACCGCCAATATCAACAAAGCTAGCAGTTTTACCCTTGGCGCTCTGAATTAGATCTAACGTTGCCATCATCAGACCCGCCCCATTGCACAAAACGCCAATACTCCCTTCGAGTTGAACCCGCTTCAGATCGGAGGTTAACTTGGCTTTTTCGTTTCCAGCTACGCTAGACGGGGCAGTATCAGGAAGCGTAGCAATGAATGCTGCAATGTTCGATCGCCGACCCAAGGCCGCATCCTCTGCCACAACCCGCCCATCCAACGCCATCAGCTCACCCGTTGTACTAACCGCCAAGGGATTAATCTCAATGAGATCTAAGTCTTGCTGAATAAACAGGTTATACATCTTTTCCAACACCGAACTCACCGATTGAATCAACTCGCCCTCCAGTCCCATTTTCAACGCCAAGCGCCGAGCATAAAAACGACGAGAACTCTTGATCCACCACGACCTGCTGCATATGCTCTAGCTTCGATTCCACATCCACTCCCCCCTGCCGAGACCCCAGCATCAGAGGACGACGAGTTGAGCTATCTAACAGAATTGCCAAATAAAACTCGCGATCGGGGTTGTACTTCGCTTCTGCCAGGAGTACTTCAGGATAGCACCCCATAATTGGCAGGTGAAAAATGGCTTGAGCCGCCGCCACCGCATCGATCGTATTTTCGACAAATTTTATACCGCCTGCCTTACCCCGCCCCCCTGTGCGCACCTGCGACTTCAGTACAACCGGGTATGAAATTTTCAATCCCTTCAAATCTCGGGGATGGGCAATGCGCTGGGAGGGCAACACTGGAATGCCCATTTGGCGGAATAATTCCTTTGCTTGATACTCTAGCAAGTCCATAATTTTATACTGTCAAGGGAAACAACCCTGAATTGAATAGACTAAAAGATACAGGTTAAGAGAAGGTCAAGACATGATCTCTAAGCGTAGCTGTTATTTGAAATACTGATTGCAACAAAAGATGCAGTCTACCGAAGATTGCCCATCAGCCGCCAACCCCCTAGGGTGGAAGTCAGACCTGCGCATTGCTGAGAGAGGGTTCAATCCGAGACTCAATCCGGGGCTCAACCGGGGTCAGGATCTCAGTTAGCCCAAAATTACTCTGCTCATTGCTAACCGATTGAGAAAGATTTTTTAGGGTAAATATAGAGAAGCGGAGCATGGGTTGCCCGTTAGTCCCAATCACAGAATCATTGAGGTAGTCCATGGAAATTGGTGTGCCAAAAGAAACCAAAGATCAAGAATTTCGGGTTGGGCTCAGTCCTACAAGCGTGCGATCGCTCTCAGACAGCGGACACACGGTAGCCGTAGAAACAGAGGCAGGCGTTGGAGCAGGCTTCTCCGATGCCGACTATATTCAAGCAGGAGCCAAAATCGTTGCCGATGCGCCTTCAGCCTGGAACCGAGACTTAGTGGTCAAAGTTAAAGAACCCCTAGCGGCTGAGTACCCCTTGCTTCAAAAAAAACAAATTTTATTTACTTATCTTCATTTAGCAGCCAATCGGGAACTAACCGAACATTTAATCAATTCTGGGATAACCGCGATCGCCTACGAAACGGTAGAACTTCCGAACCGGAGCCTCCCCCTCCTCATCCCCATGAGTATCATTGCTGGGCGGCTATCGGTTCAATTTGGAGCGCGTTTTTTAGAACGTCAGCAAGGGGGACGCGGAGTACTCTTGGGCGGTGTGCCAGGGGTCAAACCTGGAAAGGTCGTGATTTTGGGGGGAGGCGTTGTGGGCACCGAAGCCGCAAAAATGGCAGTGGGTCTGGGGGCACAAGTACAAATTGTCGATGTTAACGTAGAGCGGTTGAATTACCTGGAAACCCTGTTTGGCTCGCGGGTTGAGCTCCTTTACAGCAGTACTTTACAAATTGAGGCGATCGTCCCCGAAGCCGACCTCTTAATTGGTGCCGTTCTCGTCCCCGGTCGCAAAGCGCCTATCCTGGTGCCCCGCGCCCTCGTCGAAAAAATGCGTCCTGGCTCGGTGCTAGTAGATGTGGCAGTGGATCAAGGCGGCTGCATCGAAACCCTCCGCCCCACTTCCCATACCCAACCCACCTATATCGAAGCAGGCGTAGTTCACTATGGCGTTCCGAATATGCCCGGAGCCGTCCCCTGGACTGCCACCCAAGCCCTGAACAACAGCACTTTCCCCTATGTTCAACAACTCGCCCATCAAGGTTTGACCGCCCTAACCTCCAGCGTAGCTTTAGCAAAAGGCTTAACGGTTCAAGACTGCAAACTGGTTCATCCGACGATCCGTGAAGTGTTTGCCGACCTGGCAAGCTAGCATTCTGTATCACTTGTTACAGTTAAGAAATATGAGGATGTCTACGCAGCAGCTCTGATATTTCTCTACCATAGCGATAATAGATGTCTCCAAAGCAACGGAGATTTAGGGATTTAGGATGCGATCGGCATCAACACCACCATCGATTTTATGGAGACTAAAGCCATGGCAGACCAAACTTCTTCGGCTTCAATACCCACCACGCCTCAAGAGCTAGAACAGGCGCTTCAGCGCTATCGAAATAGTGACCTCAGCGACTTCAACAATCCTGAGTTGTTTAATCAGTGGCTGGCTATTCGGACGGCAGCCCTGGAACAAAAAGTCCCTGATATTGAAGATCAAGTCCCTGGAGAGGATAGTTATTGAGAGCTGCACTGGTCAGCTTTAAGCTTTAATTAGTAAAAATCAAGGGAGGCACGATCGGCGATCGTGCCTCCCTTGGCTTTAAAGCTTGACTTCGGCAATTACTTGAGGAAAAAGCTCCCAATGCTCAACCTTAATTATCAATAAAGTCGCTGCGTACCCATCCCGATGCACCCGATTCAAACTCTACCTTGTACCAAGTTTGCCCATCATCGCCTTGTTGGCTGTCAGTAATTTCAATGCGATCGCCCCCATAGGCAACGTCTTGCACTTCGGCATCAGTTCCTGCTCCCGACCGGACATTGATCGGCGAGTCAGGGTCGCTGCTGGCGATCGTTGCCGTGCGTCCACCCGAGGGAGTCGTAGCACGGGTTTCCGCAGTCGAACCAGTTGAGTCAGTTGCCGGAGACGAAGCAGTCGTGGTTGAAGAGCCAGAACTTGAGGTCGGTGCAGAGGCGATCGTGGTCGATGCCGCATCACTTGGGGTCGAAGTCGCTGTCGAAGTTGCCTCTCGACCTGTTTCTCGACCTGTCTCTCGACCTGCCTCCCCAGATGGACGAGCGCTGACATTGCTAGATGCACTCGTAGCACTAATCAAGTCACTCCGCACCCAACCCGATGCTCCAGAATCCAACTCAACCTTATACCATGTGTAACCATCAGTCCCTTGGGTTTTAGAGGCAACTTTAATAGCATCACCCGAATAAGCCACTTCCTGCACCGAAGCATCAGTACTGGCACTTTGACGAATATTAATAGGCGAACCCGTCTCAGCAGAAGCAAGCGTAGCAGTTTTACCAGTTGTCAATCCCTCTGAATTGGCGCTGTTCCCTTGACTGCTACCGGGCTTCGCTCCCAATGCACTCCCCACCACATCCACCTCACCCCCCACGGCGGCGGCAAACTTCTTCGCCTTCTCATAGCTGGTAAAGCTAGCCACCTGCACGGTGGGCGCACCCGTTTTACTGCGTATTTCACTGATCGCATTGCCACAATATTGGCTGCGAATTGCGCTCAGTTCTGCCCCATCAATAAAGACCGGATACCAGTTTTCGCTGGGCGTTGAAGCTTCCTCACCACAAGTTGCTTGGGGAAAGGTTAATGCTCCAGCCGCCTTTTCTTGCTCGGTTGCTCCCGTCGTCTTAGCCGATGTTTTTGCTGAGGGCTTAGTCACTGAGCTACAAGCTGTCAGCAGCATTATCCCTAAAGCAGCGGGAAGCAAAAGCTTTGCGGCAAGCCGGGGACGAGTGTTTGAATTTCTAGTTGCCATAGGGATTGTCTCTGTCGGCGAATAAAAAAGTGAAGATACTATTCAGCTAAATGTCAGGTTAAGGATAGAACATGTTTTTAGATTTGGATCTGCAATTTCAAAACAAATGAAAAAACTTTTAATCACTGGCGCTAGTGGATTTCTAGGCTGGCACCTTTGTCGGCTGGCTCAAGCAACCTGGCAGGTTTATGGCGATCTTGCCATTATCAGGCAGAGGCTCCGAAAGATCTGCAAGAAGCCGCCCGTCCTCCAGTCGTCTCCATTCCGCTCGAACTCACCGACCTGGCAGCACTCACAACCCAATTTCAAATCCTCAAGCCCGATGCTGTCATTCACACCGCAGCCATCTCCAGCCCTAACGCTTGTCAAGAAAATCCGATCCAATCCTACGCCATTAACGTCCAGACCTCATGGCACCTCGCAGAACTCAGCGCTGCTGCCCAAGTTCCTTATCTTTTCACATCTTCAGAGCAAGTTTTCAATGGCTTAAACCCGCCTTACTGTGAAACCGATCCGGTCTGCCCCATCAACCACTACGGCGAGCAAAAAGTCGCTGCTGAGGTCGGCATTTTAGAACGCCACACCACTGCGACTGTCTGTCGAATGCCGCTGATGTATGGAGTTGCTCCCCGTCCTAGTTTCATTCAGCCTTTTATGGAAGCCCTCCAGTCAGGGCAGGCGCTCAATTTATTCACTGACGAAATTCGCAACCCGGTTAGCGGTACAGCCGCTGCGCAAGGCATTTTAATGGCGCTAGAAAAGCAGGTGACAGGCTATTTGCACTTAGGGGGCAAGGAACGACTTTCGCGCTATGAAATGGGGCTGCTGTTGGGAAATATTTTGCAGATTGAAAACCCCAAACTGAATGCTTGTCGCCAAGCGGATGTGAAAATGTCTGCGCCTCGACCTCCAGATGCTTCGTTGGATAGTTCGATCGCGTTTAGCCTGGGGTATGCGCCGCGATCGATGCGGGAAGAATTGAGGGAACTGCTAAATTGAGGGAGCCATTTAGTTATTCTCTGCCTGCTTCTGGTTCAGTTCTTTGCACTTTGCCTCTGCCACCTTGAAAGCCGCCTGATATTCTTTGCCACCCAACATTAGGTTACCGTAGTACTCGTAGGGCGATGAACCATAGGTGGGCAGGGGGTCATCTTCTGGATAGTCTTCTTTTGCCTCTTCTACGATCGCCTTCAATTTCTTAACGCTCAAACTCTGCGCTGCAAAGTAGTGTAGCCCTTCTGGCTTTTGTTTAAGGTGGGGCAAAGAAGGATCAAGAACCTCGTCTTGGCTCTCAATCCAGGCGTGTTCCACTGGCTTGTAGGGCTGTCCGGCAAAGACTAAAAAGCCCTGAACATAAAGTGATCCTTCGGTGGCTAGAGCAGCACGGTAAGCATTATCAAACGGGGTTTTTGCCTTGCTTTTTACATTTTGGGCAAGGGCAACAGAGAGGGCTTCATTGAGAGGCTTTGACGAAGGCTGTGTCATGGGAAGCCGAGGCTAAAAATCATCCCATCTACTATAACAACCCTCGTGCCCTTCAAAACTCTTGCCTTTGACTCTGGCTCTCTCAAAGATAAACAAAGGCGATCGCGGATGCATTATCTAGAGATAGGGCGATCGCTCAGTAGCTCTCCTAACTCTAATGTTCACTCCCAACCCTAATTTTCCTCCATGCGCCGAGACTCAATTTTCTACAAGATTTTCCAACAAGCCCCAATCTCGCTGTTCGAGCTCCTGCCAAACCCACCCATCAATGCCCAAGACTATCGTTTTGATTCAGTTGCTGTCAAAGAGCCAAAATTTGAGATTGACGGAGTATTTCTACCTCCTAACACTGGAACGCCAGGCGTAATTTATTTTTGTGAGGTACAGTTCCAAAAAGATGAACAGCTCTATGAACGAGTATTCGGCGAATCATTTTTATATTTTTATCGCAATCGATCACGTTATTATGACTGGCAGGCCGTTGTAATTTATCCGTCTCGCAGTTCAGAGCAAAGTGAGTTGCATCCTTATCGAGCCCTACTAGACAGCGACCAGGTACATCGCATCTACCTAGATGAATTAGGCGTTATTCGTCAGTTGCCTATTGGCGTAGCCTTAATGGTGCTAACAACGCTAAATCGCCAACAAGCCCCGGTTGAAGCACGCCATCTTCTGAGCAGAACAGAACAGGAAACGACCAGTGAAGCAGAGAGTCGCGCCATAATGGAGGTAGTGACAACAATTATGGTTTATCAGTTTGCTGAGTTAAGCCGAGTAGAGGTGGAAGCCATGCTAGACATGCGATTAGAGGAAACCCGGGTTTATCGAGAAGCCAAGAACGAGGGCAGAGAAGAGGGCAGAGAAGAGGGCAGAGAAGAGGGCAGAGAAGAAGGACGACTGGTAGAGGCTACAAATTTGGTTTTGCGACTCTTGACCCGCCGATTGGGACAACAGATTTCACCAGAGCTAAGAACTGCGATCGCTGCTTTACCCTTGCCCCTTTTAGAGGAACTGATTGAAGCACTGCTCGATTTTGAAACCGTAGCACAGCTAGAAGAGTGGCTTGCAGCTCATTGACAGAGCGCTCCTTCAAAGCGAGTTAAGCAGAATACCCTAAACCTCAGCAGGGGTTCATTCTGAGGGGCTTCGTACATTGCTGGGGGTTACCTCACTAATCCAAGGGGATGGGAGGACATCCTCAAGCAATTTTCTGCTGAGTCATTGAGAGGAATTCTCTTAGCTAAAGGCAGTTGTTTCTGACCTTGTGGGAATACTGTGGACAGGATTTTACGTCTGAGTTATCTAGCAAGCTTACCGCTAGGGCAAGTGGGGCAACAGATCGGCATGAGCACAGTTCTAATTGTTGATGATAGTCATACCTTGCGGCAAATGATTGCTGAGATTTTGCAGAGCAACGGGCTAGTGGTCATTGAAGCCATCAACGGCGTTGAGGCGAAAGGAAAAATTCAAAGTGAAGCGCCCGATTTAGTCATTACTGACCTGATTATGCCGTTGATGAATGGCTATGAGTTGTGTCGCTGGATTAAAACCGACCCCCATACCCAAAATATTCCCGTGCTCATGTGTTCAACCAAAAGTGAGGAGTTCGATCGCTATTGGGGCATGAAGCAAGGAGCCGATGCCTATATGACGAAGCCTTTTCATCCTCAAGATCTGGTTAAGGCGGTTAAGCAGCTTCTCAAGACGAGAGGCAAATTACTCTCCTAATCTTTCACAGCAATACATTCAATTTCAACCTGCACATCTTTGGGCAGGCGCGACACCTCAACACAGGCGCGAGCCGGGGCGATCGCTTCGTCAAAATGTTGAGCGTACACGGCATTCATTGCCGCAAAATCGTTCATATCGGCTAAAAAAACCGAGGTTTTGACCACATCTGCCAGGGTGACTCCGGCGGCAAGTAGGATGGCTTTGAGGTTGGCGATCGCTTGCTCGGTTTGTTGCCCCACATCTCCTTCTCCCACGACTGCTCCGGTGGTTGGATCAAGAGCAATTTGCCCTGCCACAAAAATCAGAGTTCCGGTCGCGGCGATCGCCTGATTGTAGGGTCCTACCGGAGCAGGAGCCTGATGGGTCTGAATAATTTCACGGGTCATACGTAAAGCCTAGGGCGAAAACCATATCGCCGATAGTAGCAGTAATCTTGCAAAATGCGATCGTGATCGAAGCAAAGATTCGTGGGCAGTTGCCAGAGGTCAAAAATTCCTAGATTCTGGGCATCGTCTCCGGCTTTTGGGTCTCCTTGAGCGATCGCAATTAACACAATACTGAGGGTATGCTGTCGGGGATCACGGGCAGGATCAGAATAAACCTGAAACTGCTCCACCAATTGCACCCCTAACCCCACTTCCTCCTCGGCTTCGCGTTTTGCTGCGGCTTCCACCGATTCGCCATAGTCTACAAAGCCTCCAGGTAATGCCCAGCCGTGGGGTAGATTGAGGCGATCGATCAGCACAATGGGGCGATGGGGGCGATCGCTCAGTTCAATAATAATATCAACGGTTGGAGCAGGGTTTTTGTAGGTCATGAAGGAGGCCTGAATCGTGAAAGTTGCACTAGAGAAACGTACGCGCTCAGCAAAAACCGTCTGCCTGAGAAACAGGGAACGATCGCCCTCTCATTCAACACCATCCTGCCCAAGATTTAGGCGAATCCAGAACCTAAACTTCAGACCAGAAGATAGAGAACAAAAAGCGCTAAAAATGGTTAACTCATGAAAGTTTAGTCTTGCCTAACAGGATTCAAGCAGATGCATCAGAGCCAACCCGCCATTAGACTCACGCTGGCGATCGCCCTCGGCAACCACGTTGCCGTTCCAGTTGAAACATTCAGATCATGATACAGTCGAATGTTGGACAAATGATTCTTGCCTCCCTCCTTTCTAATCTCTAACCCGTATGCCTTTTCCCAGAACCAGCGGTATTTTGCTCCATCCCACTTCGTTGCCCAGTCAATTTGGTATTGGTGACTTAGGCAATCAGGCTTACCGATTCGTTGATTTTCTAGTTGAGAGTAACCAACAGATTTGGCAAATTCTACCCCTAGGACCCACGGGCTACGGCGATTCTCCGTACCAATGCTTTTCAGCAATGGCGGGCAATCCGTTACTGATTAGTTTAGAAGAGCTGCAAGCACAGGGGTTACTGAGTAGAGACGATTTATCTAACCCGCCTGATTTTCCCCTATCTATCGATTTTGGGTGGGTGATTCATATCAAAATGCCGCTCTTACAAAAAGCTTGCGATCGCTTTCGGATGCAGCCTGATCCCCAGAAATATCAGGCATTTGAGGCATTTTGTCAGTCTGCCGATTGGCTCGAAGATTTTGCTTTGTTCATGGCGCTGAAAGAAATTCATCGGGGAGCCAGTTGGCAAACGTGGGAACCCGAAATTGCCCAGCGTAAACCTGAGGCGATCGCCCACAAGCAACAAGAGCTAGCCGCCGAAATTTTCTACCACAAATTTCTTCAGTTCGAGTTTGCTCAACAATGGTCAAGCCTCAAGCAATACGCCAACGAAAAAGGCATCCAAATCCTAGGCGATTTACCCATTTACGTTGCCCATGACAGCGCCGAAGTTTGGGCACACCCTGAATACTTCCACCTTGACCCCGAAACCGGGGAACCGGCTCTCATGGCAGGTGTTCCCCCCGATTACTTCAGCGAAACCGGGCAACTCTGGGGCAACCCCATCTATAACTGGGATCGCCTTCAGCAAGAAAATTTTAGCTGGTGGATGCAGAGGTTTCAGGTCATGCTCAACTCTGTTGATCTAATTCGCATTGACCACTTTCGGGGATTCCAAGCTTACTGGGCAGTGCCTCAAGGCGAAACAACAGCCATTAAGGGCGAATGGGTAGAAGCCCCCGGCACAGAACTCTTTCTCCAACTCCAGAAAGAATTGGGCAGCCTGCCCATCATTGCCGAAGACTTAGGATTCATCACACCAGAAGTAGAGGCACTTCGAGATCAGTTTGACTTTCCGGGCATGAAAATCCTTCAGTTTGCCTTCGATGGCGGTGCCGATAACCCCTATTTGCCCTTTTGCTATACTCCCAACACGGTGGTTTACACAGGCACCCACGACAACAACACGACCGTGGGCTGGTTTGAAGCGCGATCGCCCGAAGAACAGCAGAGCGTCACTCAATACTTCAGCGCTCCAACGTCCGCCGAGATTCACTGGGATCTCATTCGTCTTGCCCTCAGCTCTGTGTCGAACCAAGCCATCACGCCCCTGCAAGATATTCTGGGACTAGGAACTGCCTCGCGGATGAATTCACCCGGACAGGCAGAACACAACTGGGGGTGGCGTTACGAGGCAGGTGCTTTGACTGCTGAAATGAGCGATCGCCTCCGCACCCTCACCCAAATCTACGGACGCAATCCTAAATAGGCTCAAGCAATAGGGTCTAAACCGCAAAGAGGTAGGGTATTCAGACCTACCTCTCTGCGGTTTAATTGAATTAAACCCGGACAAAATCCTATGGAATTGGGACGGTCGCCGAGTCTGGTAAACTTGCCGAGTCTTGGCTGACCGAAAAGACTTTCTCTTCAACTGCCCCCGGATCGCCCATTGGCTTTGCCTGCTTGCCGTTGTAACCCACCATGACGCCGCCCGCATTGCCCGATCGCACCCGAATTAAGCTTTTTGCCGACCAAGAACGCTCCGTTCCTTCCGCCAAAACCCCCTCATAATCAGGCTGACCGTCTACCTCAACCTGCAACCACGATTGAGCCGTCAATTTGACATTAATTCTGACAGGCTTATCAGCGGTGGGACGGCTGGCGATCGTTTGAGAATCAACACGCTTCTCAGCACTACTTGGACTGCTTTGCACATTAGAAGGGCTAGCTTCGAGACGAGTCACTCCGCCCGGAACAGGTGCAGAACGATTAACGACATAAGAGAGCAAGCTCACAGATGCCACAATTAGCCCCACATAAGCCACATATAAATGTAGGGGACGCAGTTGGGCAGCCGCCGAATCATTCCAAGACGACTCCACCTGGCGGGCATTGCCCTCCACTGGAAACGCCTCTGCAAACTGCGTCCCATCTAGCCCTAATGCCTCTGCATAGCGCTTAATAAATCCTTGAATATAAACAGGCTCAGGCAACTGCTGTAACTTGCCCGTCTCGATCGCCCGCAGCAGCCGAGGCTGAATTAGCGTTTTGGTAGAAACCTCTTCGAGAGACAACAAATTCTCCTCACGAATCTGCCGCAAATAACTGCCTATCTGCGTAAGTTGCTCTGCCTGCTCATTTCTCTGTAGGAGGGAAATCTCTGTAGTCATAGCTTGTGACCTTTACTTTCACTCACACCAATCTTCAAATCTGGTTCACTTATCCTTAAGTCTGGCAGTGCCTGTTCAATGGCTTCAGCCTGAACCTGCAAAAACTTAATTTCAGACTCCCTTAGATAACGATACTGCCCACTCTGCAATTTTCCTAGTCGAATTGAACCAATCGCAGTCCGGTGCAGTAGACGAACTGGATGCCCCAATTGTTCAGCCACCCGACGAACCTGGCGGTTTCGCCCCTCTCGAAGTACGATTTCTAACTCCGTTTGGTTTCGACCTGGATTCAGCACCCGAACTTCGGCAGGCAGCGTCATTTTCCCTGCTAACATTACGCCCTTGCGCCACTGCTCAAGGGTGCTGGCATTGGGCAACCCCTCGACCCAAACTTGATAGGTCTTGGGTACTGCGTGACGAGGATGAGTTAAACCAAACGTAACCGCTCCATTATTGGTCAAGATCAGCGCTCCTGTGGAGGCTACGTCCAGTCGCCCGACGGGGTGAACCCCCGCATCAACGCCGATGGATGGGGCAATGAGATCAATCACTGTAGAACGTCCCTCCGGATCATGGCAGGTAGAAACAGTGCCTACAGGCTTATGGAGCAGCAAATAAATGGGAGCGGGACGATGAGTCGGATGGATGCGCGTTCCATCTACCTCAATCCAATCTTGTTGCGGGTTTGCTTTCTGTCCAAGTTGAACCACTTCCCCGTTCAAGCAGACTCGTCCATCCAAGATCATTTGTTCGGCCTGACGACGTGAAGCAACTCCCCATTGGGAAAGAATCTTTTGTAGCCTTTCAGTCATAGGCTTTCAGTCATAGGTAAGGAGGGCGATGAACCCAGAGAGGGAGTTGGGGCAAAACCACCCTTCTGTGTTTAGATTCAGTAGGTGTGCATATGTACAAATATTACAGGATTGGAAGACTTTTGCGGGATCCAATCCGCTGATTTAGGTGGGTAAAGTGTGTAGAGACTCTGAGCTGCCCATGGGAAGACGGACTTGTAGCCATGCGCCGCCTGTCTCGGGATGGTTGCTGGCAGTAATTGAACCTTGATGGATTTCGACAATTTGCCGAGCGATCGCCAATCCTAACCCACTGCCGCTGGGTAAGTCAGGCTGGTTGGCATAGCGATCGCCCTGTCTCCTCTCACGGGTTGTTTCTGATAACAGTGTGACCTGGCGCGATCGCGAAGGATCAGCCCGATAAAAGCGCTCAAACACATGGGGCAACGCTGCCTCTGGAAAGCCAGAGCCCGAATCAATCACCTCAATGCAAACCTGAGCGGGTTGCGAAGGCTTGAGGGCTTCCTCAACCTGAACGGTGACACAAATAGGCTGGTGGTCATGGCTAAATTTAATGCCATTATCCAAAAGATTAACTAATAAGCGATGAATCCGCGCAGCATCCATCGGCATCCAAAGCTGGGCAGGTCCATGGTAGTCAATTTGTACTCCTTTGCGTCTTGCCAAGGGTTCTAGGCTGTGCCAAACCGAATGAATTAAATCCACTAAGTTATTAGGCTGAAGTTGAATGCCTTGAAAAGAGTGCTGATCCACTTGGCTTAAGTCCAACAAATCTTGAACGAGCGTACTCAGGCGAATCGTTTCTTGAATGAGGCGATCGATCCAAGTCCGCAGAGCCGGATCAACCCGGGTTTGCAACGTTTCGGCAACTAAACGGATAGAAGTCAGCGGCGTTTTTAATTCGTGAGCCAGGTCAGAAGCCCAGCGATCGCGCTGCTGCATCAAGGTCAACGATTCTTGACGATTTTCCAAAAAGATACCAACTTGACCTTCCATCAACGGAAAAGCGTATCCCCGCAATGCGTAAGACTGCTGCTCTGAGAGCTGAGCCGGATCATGGCTGACGGAGTAAAACATCCAATCTTGTTGACACCGCCGATCGACATTTCGAGCTTGGTCAATCAAATCGTCTAATTCGTAGGAGCGCACTAGCTCCAGCAACAAGCGGGGCTTTGCCGATCGGGTTTCCTCATCAATCCCCAACAGCGTTCTGGCTTGTAAATTGGACTCCATCAGCCGATTTTCATCATCCACTTTTAGGTAGCCAATTGGGGCACGCTGTAAAATTTGCTGATAGCCCTCTATCCTTTGCTCTAGGTGATATTGCACCTCTTGCAGTTGAGCGATCGCCATGCCCACTTGTGACAGGGAAGACAACGAATTATCGACCACATCTGAACCCAGCTTTCTGGCAAAAGCCTTCAGCCTTAAATTAAAGCGCGATCGCTGCCACAGCAATAGACCTATGCCAACGGTTAACCCTAAGAGAAATCCTAAGACTGCCACGATTTGATTCCATCTGAAGAAGTTCAGAGCACAGCAGATAGAATAACCCGAAATCTATCCCCTAAAGTTGCGCCTAACCAAACCGATAACCAAAACCTCGCACCGTTAAGAGATACATAGGATGACTGGGATCAACCTCTAGCTTTTCCCTCAGCCAGCGGATATGAACATCCACGGTTTTGCTATCGCCCATAAAATCAGGACCCCAAATTCGCTCAATTAACTGATCTCGCGACCAAACTCGTCGGGGATAGCTCATAAACAGCTCGAGAATACGGAATTCTTTGGGAGAAAGGTTGATTTCGTCTCCTCGAACCGTCACTCGGCACTCTTGGGGATAGAGGGAAATATCATTAAATTTCAGCGTCGTCTCCTGAGCTTGGAGTTGAGCATGACGGTGGCGACGCTGCAAAGCACGGCACCGAGCAATGAGCTCTCGCATTCCGAAGGGCTTGGTCAAATAATCATCTGCACCCACTTCTAAGCCCACCACGCGATCGGTTTCGCTGCCTTTCGCGCTCAAAATCAAAACCGGGACGCTGTTCCCTTCGCGCCGAATCAAGCGGCACAAGTCTAACCCATTGACGTAGGGCAGCATTAAATCTAGGATGATCAGGTCGAAATTTATCAATTCAGGGCGGTTCGACTCTCCCGATCGACAAACTAGCTCTAGCCCTTTACGTCCGTCTTCGGCAGTCACTACTTCGTAGCCCTCTTCAGACAAAGCTAAAGCGATCGTCTCTCTAATCAGCTCTTCGTCTTCGACCAAAAGCACTCGACCGAGCCTTGTCTCTTGCTGAAACCTCGTTTCTTCGGGCGTTAGAGTAATGGGCATAGATGAGCCTGTAAAGCTGTGTGTCAAGCACATCCTATCAGATTAAAGCTCGATCGCTGAATAAAGAAATTGGGTCAGATGAAATAATTTCTGTGGTTTCTGATACACCCTTGGGCTTTCAGCTCAGATTCGCAGCCGATCACCACAGCCGATCTCTGCCTCCAACAGCCTATTCTCTGCAACAGCCTATTGCCCGCAACAGCGATCGATGCCCAAGCTATCCAACAACAAATCGCTCACCGCATTGGCAACAGCAAACTCGCTGTAAAAGCTTCTAGAGAAATCAAACGCCTGCATTTCAGTAATAATTGCCATAACCAGCGAACTCACATCATTCTCACCTTCCATTCGCTGCCGGACAAACACCTGAGCTGCCCGTTGCGCAATGCCCTCATTCACAGCTTCAGGTATAAACTCTTGGTCAAGCCATTGATGGAGCGATCGCTGTAACCACTCTCCCTCTTGCTGTGCATCTCGGGCAGGCGGCAATGTAATGGATGGAATCGGCTCAGCCATTGCGTCCTCCCCTGGGTGTCTCTCTCATCTGCATAAAGGCTATGCTATCTGATTAAGCAATTTAGCCGCTTTGTCGTTCAAGATAATATACGTTTCAATTCCCCCATCCATTCTCCGATTCCCTTTCCAAAGCCGGGTCTTTCTAGCCGGATATTCTATTAGCCACGACCCATCTATGCAATTCGATATTTCTACCATCCTTCAGGGATACGCTCAAGGCTACTTTCTGATGGCAGACGGGGACAATGAGGCGTTAGGCTGGTATTCTAGCCGCGAACGGGCTTTAATTCCTCTAGATCATCGGTTTCGATATCCGCGATCGCTCCAACGCATTCTGAACCAAAATCGTTTCACCGTCGCCATCGATCGAGACTTTCAAGCGGTGCTAGCAGGCTGCGCTGAGCGAGAAACAACCTGGATTTCGGCAGAATTGAAAGCAATCTATGGAGCGCTGCATCAAGCTGGCATCGCTCACAGTTTCGAGACTTGGCAAGGCGAAACCCTGGCAGGCGGCGTTCTGGGCATCGTCATTGGCGGAGCCTTTATCGGAGAGTCGATGTTCTACCGCATTCCCGAAGCCTCGAAAGTGGCAATGGTCAAGCTGGTTGAACACCTGCGATCGCGCCAGTTTCTGTTATTCGATGCCCAAATTATGAACCCCCACCTAGAACGCTTTGGGGCGTACGTTTTGCCGAATCGAGACTACAGTCGGCTGCTGCAAAAAGCGATCGCCCGTCCCTGCATTTTGTAGCTAAAACCCAGCAACCCAAAACTAGAAAAGGCTAACGCAAAGAAAACCGTCGGACTGCAAACAAACTTCCCATTAAGCCAACAGAGCCGCCCAACGCCAACAGCAGTAGGGGCAAAGCAAGCGACTCTCGAGCCGTTAACTGCATTCCATCGGTTAAAAACTTAATAAACTCGGGTTGCTGCGCCAAAAGACTAGCTAAAAAGCCCTGTACCCCTGCCATCAGCCCCCAAGCAAACAACGCGCCAACGCCACCTAAAATTAAACCTTGCAAACAAAGGGCAGGTAAATCCAGGTTTCGGTTGCACCCACCAACTGCATCACCTCAATCTCGCGACGACGAGCCATCACAATCAAGCGGATAGTGGTGTTGATTACCGCGATCGCCGTCAAAGTCAGCATCGTCGTGATCCCCAAACTCACCCAATTCAACCCTTGGTTTAATTGAGCCAATCGGTTCACCGCCTCATCCACATATTTCACCGCCTCCACTCCCTGCACCTGCTTCAGCTTCGCCGCCAAAATGGGCACCGCCTCTGAGCTTTTCGCCTTCACCGTCATTTGATCCACCAATGGATTGCCATTCAATTGCTCACTAGCGCCCCGAATGTCCGACAAGCCCAAATCCTTGACCAGCTCCCCCCAAGCCTCTTCCTTAGGAATCGAGATCACCGAAGTCACTTCTGGGATCGATCGCACGAGCAGCTTCAAGTCATCGGCTTGTACGCCTGTCTCCAAGTAAACAGACACTTCTAGCTGGCTACCAAATTGGTTAACCAAACCATCTAACTGCCAAGAAGCCTGCAAGCTCATGCCAAACAAAAATAATAGTACAGTTACCGTACTCACTGCCGCCCAATTCATCCAGCCACTTCGCTTTAGCCCGAGCAGGGTTTCTCGGAGTAAATAGTCTGATTTTGTAAAAATTTGCAGCACGTTATAAAACTCTCCAATTGCTCGTTGCTAGACTCTCTAGCCAGACTCTTAATGAGCCATGATAATTCCCTCAGTAAGAATTCTAAACAGCTTAAAGAAAATTAGATAAAGACTACCAGATTTCTCGTAGGTTTTAAAAGCTAATGAAGAGCGCGATCGTAGATTTACGGAAGCTTTTAATAATAGCTTCCAGTCCCAAAGTTTTTATCTCTTTTCTAGGTTTTATCCTCAGTAAAATAATTGATTTTTACTACGAAAATTGACTAATTTTGAGGCTATTAGTTATCTGAAATTTCTTAAACAATGCCATCTCAGAAGACGTTCCTTCACAATTTAAAAGCCAGAATTATCCCAGTCGAGGAAAAAACTACTTCCAATTTTCTCCTGATCTAAAAGAACCATCTACCCATGAGTGGGTTCTAACAAAGAATCTCTCACAAGACCCAATAACTCTAAATTCTATGCAATTTCAAATTCTTAAAACTCTTCTCAGTGCTGTTGCGATCGCTGGCACACTTGCCATTACAGGACAGCAAGCCCAAGCCGGAACAATGCACAATGGCTGGAACTACTCCATCGACTCTTTCAATGATGGAACAGAAGGCAACAAAATTGGCAAAAAGAGCAAATTTGAGTTTTATGGCATGGCATTCAAGCAAACTGCCGACAAAGTAATTTTTGCATTTAACTCCAACCTAGCCAAAACTGGCTACGCCTCTGCCCACGCAGCCGGTGGCAACATCGGCTACGGCGACCTGATGCTGGACTTTACAGGCAAAGGAAATCTCAAAACAGCCAATGGCGGTTTGCAGGCTGTTCACTTTGCCCCTAACGATATGAACCGAACAGTCGGTTTATACGACGGCGTTACTGCAAAAAGCGTATCCACAGCCAACTCGGGCTACTACAGCACCGACTATCACACCTCCAGAGTTAACAATGTCCTTAAAGGAAAAGCCTCCTACGGAGATATGGCTTCAAACACAACCTACTTTAACGGCAAGGAAGCAGCGCTCAACGTAATTAATACGGGAACCTACAAGGGAAGCGTGACCGAGGTTTCTGACTTCACCAGCCTCGGGTTAGATTTTGGTCACTTCAAAGCAGCCGGAACTCATACGTTTGGCTTTAGCATCGACAAGTCTTTGCTGCCTAAGGGAAGCTTTGTGGCAAGTCTGTTTGCCGAGTGTGGCAACGATGGTGTGGTTTTGACGGGCAAAATTCCTGAACCTTCGACCCTGATAGGCTTAGCGACTGTGGGGCTAATGGTGGGTGGCAGCCAACTCCGCAAGCGCCGTCAGGCTGCCTCGGTAGCAGCTTAATTGCTAGTTCGCAGCTCCATCAGTCGGCGTGAGTGCGCCGCATTCAAGCTCATAAGTTCACAAAACCAAGGTAAATCTGGAATAAAGGAGTTGGGGCATGTCTGCTCTGACTCCTTTGTTTTTGGGCAATAGTGATAGTCTAAATCAAGATAGTTTAGGTCAAGACAAATTGAGAGTTAGCTATTAATCGTTGATTGAAGCCTGAGCAGATAGGAGTGTTGCACAGGATGAATATTGCTGCCTATTTGCAACGCATTCAGTATGGCGGAGCGGGAGCGGTGACAGTTGAGACCCTCAAAAATTTACAAAAATCTCACCTACTCACTGTGCCTTTTGAAAACCTAGACATTCATTTGGGCAAGCCCATTAATCTTGCTGTGGGGGCTTTATTTACCAAGATTGTAGAGCAGCAGCGGGGTGGCTTCTGCTATGAATTGAATGGGCTCCTAGCAGAAGTGCTGCGTCAATTGGGCTTTGAAGTGTCTCTCCTTTCAGCCCAAGTTGCTCGAAAACAGGGCGGGTTTGGAGAGGACTTTGATCACCTGGTCTTACTCGTCCATCTTGAAGAGGATTGGTTGGTAGATGTAGGATTTGGAGAGTCGTTTCCCGAACCTTTGAGCTTGAGCCGCGAAGGGGTACATGGCGGGTATCGGTTGAGCCACGATGGATCCTATTGGCTGGTGCAGGCGCTTAAAAAAGATCATTGGCAAACTCAGTTTCGCTTTACGCCAGAGCCTCATCAGTTCTCTGAATTTCAAAGGATGTGCATTTACCATCAGACTTCGCCAGAATCGAAGTTTACGCAACGTCGGCTCTGTAGTCGAGCAACCTGGGAAGGGCGGATTACGTTGGTAGACCGACGATTGATCTTGACGCGATGGGGCGATCGCCAAGAGCGCCGGATCAGCACTGAACAAGAGTACCGACAGGCGCTTGCTCATTACTTTTGCATCAATATTCCAGAGATGGGCAGGATTTACTAAGATGGATAGAGGAATGTAGTTCAATGTTAAAAGGTCGTTTGCGAGTTTCTAGGTCATGACTGCTCAAATTTTGGTTGAAAAGAAGAAGTTGGGTAAACCGCCCTTAGGGCTGCATTATTTGGGCGATCGAGTCCTTCGCCAGCCCGCCAAACGAATTGCTAAGGTGGATGACGACATTCGCAAATTGGCAAGGCAAATGCTCCAGACGATGTACAGTGAGGAGGGCATTGGTTTGGCGGCTCCTCAAGTCGGGGTTCATAAACAGATCTTGGTGGTGGATTGTGACACTGAGAATGCAGCAACGCCGCCGTTGGTGTTGATTAATCCGGTGATTCTGAGTTCTAGTCAAGAGGTGTCTGTTGTTCAGGAAGGTTGCCTTAGCATTCCTCAAGTGTTTTTAGATGTGACCCGCCCCGAAATGATCGAAGTGTCGTATAAAGACGAGCAGGGCAAACCCCGAAAGTTAGTGGCAAAGGATCTGCTAGCACGGGTGATTCAGCACGAGATCGATCATTTAAATGGCGTTTTATTTGTTGATCGAGTGGACAATGTTTTGGCGATGAACCAAGAGCTAGTCAAGCAAGGGTTCGCCATAGATGCCGTTAAGCCTGTTTAGTAAAGAGAAGAAATCGAGTGACTCCAAAAAGTGGTGCTTTGTTAGCAGGCTCCTGTGTGGCGGCGATCGCTGCTGTGGGCTGTATATTTGAACTTTCTTCAGGAACCCCCCAACTGGGTGGGCTAATCACTGGAATGATCTTGGCACTGAGTACCCCTCTAACGGGTATCTTCTTTTACGCAGCCGTCCAAGATGCTAGAGCTAATGGGCAGTAGCACAAACCCTTCGTTTCCTCCCTAGAATAATGACCGGATTACCTCCCCTGCCCGCAGTGCTCCGGCAAGTCTCTCGGGACGGCGATGTGGCTGCCTCGTATTCACTGGTCGCGCCTGAAGGAATGGTGATGGGGCGCGATCCTCAATGCCAAATCCTCCTGGATTCGGAAAGCTATGGGGGGCGTGTCTCGAAAGCACGCTGAGGTGCGCCCGTCCTCGACCTCAGCCACCGGCTGGCAGGTCTGTGATCTGAGTAGTGCCAATGGAACGTATGTTAATGGGCATCCGTTGAGCGGGTGCCGGGGTTTAGAAGTGGGCGATCGCATCTCGTTGGCGCAAGCCGGTCCCCATTTTATTTTTGGGCTTCAATCTAGTCCTGAGTGGGTTGAGCTGCCGACTAATCCCTCGTGGGTTGCTCAAAATAGGGGGTTCAGAATCTTTCTGCACTTCCCGTTCATCCTGCCGGGGTTACAGATGTCACCTTTAGTCAGTTATTCCCCATCCTTTCGACGGGAAGAGACTTAACTCAAAAGGCGTATTTATTGCCCGGGATCGTGACGATCGCCTTTGTGGTTTTGATGTTTACTGCCATTGGTCAGTCAGATTTGTTCAATCTGCTATTGGCAGCCTACATTGCTGGAATTGCTTACTTTTTTGTCTATCAGCTCTGTGGCAAACGCAAGCCTTGGTGGGTATTGGCGGGGTCTGCGATCGTGACGGTGCTGGTGCTCATCAGCCCCCTTCTAGATTTATTTGTGCTAATATTCCGAGACTTTCTACCTGGAAAGGTTCCTCAAAGCACGGCATCCGAGAACTTTTTGTGGGTTTTAGTGCGAATGTTCTTTGGAGCAGGCTTAATGGAGGAACTATTAAAGGCGATCCCTATTTTGCTGGCGTACAGCGTGGGTGCAACGTTGCGATCGCCTTGGCGTGAAAAGATTGGGGTTTGGGAGCCGCTGGATGGCATTTTGCTGGGCACTGCCTCAGCCGTAGGCTTCACGCTCCTCGAAACCTTAGGACAATATGTACCCTCAGCAGCCCAAGACTTAACGCTTCAAGGGCAAGGAGCAGTGGTGGGGCTACAGCTATTAATTGCCAGAATTCTTGGTTCCATCTCTGGGCACATGGCATATAGCGGTTATCTGGGCTATTTTATTGGCCTCAGTGTTCTTAAGCCCTCAAAACGATGGCAGATCCTGGGGGTGGGGTATGTGACAGCGGCAGGGCTACATGCGTTGTGGAATGCAACAGGAGCCTTGAACTTACTGGTGCTAGCGCTGGTGGGAGTAGCTTCTTACGCATTTTTAGCGGCGGCAATTTTGAAAGCGAGGGCTTTATCTCCTAACCGATCGCAAAATTTTGCGACTCGTTTCACAAATTTACCCTGACTCTGTAATTCCAGGCTGTTGGATTTCAGACTCTAGGATTCCAGAGCATCGGAGCTTTGAGAGAGCGTATATCGTGCGACTGCCAAGCTTAATCGAGCTTGTTCAATGCTGGATAAGTCATCCCAATTGGCACAGCGAACTGATTTCAAAACTGACTCTAGGCTCTCATCCGAACCCCGCATAGCATAGGCAAAAGGACGGGCAAGGACTTGCAAATCATCAGTATCCCAAGTCGGTAAGATATCTTGAACGCACTGAACCAATTGATCTGCCAAAGACAGATTAGCAGAGGCAACTTGCTGTGCCTTGCGAAGAATGCCCTCTAGGAAATGGGGGGGAACTTGCAGGGCAAGGCGTTGGAACAAATCGGCAGCCAAACCGTTGACAGCCGGAACCGTTGCCCAAACCTGCTCTAAATGAGTCGCAAAAATTTGTCCTTGCTCGGTCAACTCTTCGGTCGTCCAACCCGCGTTTAAAACTTCCTGCTCTAGGTCGGCAAAATAGGAGGGTGCGGTAAGACTGGCGGGATCCCAAAGGTAAGACGGTTGCTCTTGCAAAATTTGTCTGAGAAGTTCCATCTCGGCTTGAGCTTGGAAGGCTGAAATGCTAGGTCGTTGAGGATCTTGGGTCATCAATTTACTCCCGAATGTTTTGACGGTGGCGATTGGATATGCATGACTACATCTACCTTCAAGCCAGTTCCGCAATTGTCTGTAGCTTTTTGCTCATTCGACGACAAACTCTAAGGCTTGACTGCGAGGATTGCCAAAGCGGAGTTGGGTTTGAGAGCGCAGAGGCACTTCTTGCTGATGAACTTTGTGCCAGCCCTCGTCGCTCGAAATCCAGGTGCCGTACCGAGAGCGATCGCGCAGTAAATAACTAGGCTCTAGGTCATCCATTCGCGAAGAATCTCGATAGAAAATCTCAGCATGATCCCGAGAAACGCCGGGATGCTGCAACACCAAATCATTGCCCTCTCGACTGCCAACTCGCATAATGCCGCCCCGAACTGACCAAACCTCAGGTGGACTTTCTAGCGATCGCAGGTAAGCCGAAGGAGTGCGCTGTTCTCCCATCCAAGTGGCAGAGTACTCAGGAATTTCAGTCACATTGCCAGCAAAAGGACGAAGGAGCTCACCATTAAACTGAGGGTGCATGTAAAGGACAGGCAACGTCCAGGCAGGTTGATTAAATTTATACAGCGTTAAAAGATGCTGACGGGCAATGGCAACGGCTTCATCAACGGGCGATCGCTCTGCTAAGGCTTGGGTAAACACTTGGATGAAACTGAGCGCTTCCTGATCGGCGATCGAATCTCGCATCCCCAGCACCGCCGGCACGCCATGGTGAATCAGCACCTCTGCCAGGCTGCTCCGAGGCACGGCTTGATGAGCCTGCTGATAGGGCTGTGCGCCCCAGCACGCATTAAAAACAGCCAGCTTAACCTGGCATCGCACTAAGACTTGCGCCAGTTCTGTGCCATTCATGGCTTCTCCAGGGCGCAAAAACAGAAGCCCCCCGTCGGGTGCAGAAACCCCATGTCCGGCATAGAACAAAACGTTGTAGTCTCCAACTTCTAGGGCTTGAACCAGTTCGCCCGGAGTCGGTTGAATCAGCGCTGTGACTTGGCAAGAGGCGGGATTGATGGCGCGGCGCGGCGACGCTTCGGCAACGCTCTCTAAAATTTTTGCCAGGGAAGCTGCTTCTTGATCAAGATTGAGTTGTGCCAACCCCCCCAGTTGCCGATTCTTGCCCCAGCACCAACAAGATCTTGACGAAATATTCGGAGCGGAGCGGCGGCAACGGGTCAACATCGGTGGTGGTGCGGCTAAACAAAAGCTGCTGGCTGAGGGAAATGGCTTGCTTCCCAGCTTGGGACTGCATAATTTCCCACGGAACTGCAATTAATTCTGGATCACGAATTTCCATTCGCACCCGCAACGGACGACCTTGACCAATGGCAATGCCTTGGCTCTGATTAAAGCTGCCTTGAATGCTGCCATCCAGCAGCCATTGCCAGAGGCTCATGCCTAAATGTTGCATTAAGCGCCCGGTGTAGCTAGTGGGCTGTCCTTCTGCCTTAGCGTCAGGAATGAGGGGGGGTAAGGTGACCGGAAACCGAGGCACTTCGGGCAAGTCTCGGAGTGAAAATAGTCCTTGCCAGGACTGCCACGTTTCAGTCAGTGCGGGCGACCAGAGGCGGTCATGGTGAACATATCCCCCTGGATAGGGAGACTGCAAAACCCAGACGGCGTAGTGCTGCGGTTCGACCGCTGTTAACCGAGCGATCGCCAAACTAAGACAAGGAATATCCAACGAAGCCATGAAGCGCGTACTAATCCCTCTAAGTAAGTAATTCAAAATAACTAAGATGCCATCCCTAATGTATCAGTCCCTTTCCAACTCGGCTCTCTCCAGGAGCGTTCCTCCCAAAACCTCTTATGGAGAATTATGGAGAAGCTGGGGGAGAAGGTGTTTTTCTGCAAGCGCCCTGTTGCACAACAGTAGCTTGAGCAATGGGCGCAACCCAGGCACTAATGGCGGGCTCCCGAATCCAGCCCTCCTGACCGGGCACCAATGAAGGGTCAAGTTCTGTAATGGGGATAGAACACACCCTAAATTGCACCCACTGCCCTTGCTGAGCTGTGCCTCGCTTGCTGATAACCTCCAAGACAGCAGCATCAGGAATAGTGCCGATCGCCCTGGGAGAGTTGGAAGCGGTTGGAGAAAGCAGAGCACCAGGAATTGGATTAGAGGCAGGAGTCAGAGGCTCGGAGAGCAAGACCAGAGGGGGGAGAAGGGCGGGGTTTCTGGGGTTTAATTGCACCCATGAGCCGATTCTTAAAGGCGTAACCCTTGGACTGGCGGAGGCAGTGGGGCTGCGCGGAGGAGTGGCAGAAGGAGAGGCTTCAGGGACGATCGCCTGTTTGGTGCCCGACCACCAGAAAAGAAACCCCAATAATCCTGCAATGCCTAACAGCGCCCCAATGCCCAGCAGCAGCAGCCTAGGAGTTTTGGGTTGAGCAGAAAGAATTTGGGTGGTAATTCCAGATAGAACAGGTTCTGCTGCGGCTGGCTGGCTGACCTGCGCCCCAACTGGGGCAGTTGGGCTGGGATAAGGGATTTCTGACCATTGTTCTGAAAGGGCAGGAGATGAAGCGGGTGAAGGCGTAACTTGAACATAGATCAAGCCCACCGTGACGTTATCGTGACCATTTTGAGTATTGCCAATCTCGACAAGGCGCTTACTGACGGTTTCAACATCAGTCTTTCCTTCGAGCAAAGGCAGAATTTCAGTTTCCCAATATTCCTCCACGCGATCGCCATCGCTCAAGCCATCAGAACAGAGCAAGAACACACTGTCTTCATCCAACATCAATCGCTGCACATTAGGATAAAGCAGACTAGACGCGCTCATTCCTAAAGCTTGCACCAAAGACCCAGACCCAGGTTGCTGAAGGGCTTGTGGATAGGTGCAATACCCTAACCGCACTTCCCGCGAGGCAACGTCATCATCTAAAGTAACTTGATGACAGCCGTAGCGAGTAATCCAGTAGGCGCGACTGTCGCCCACATGGGTAATGTAAAGCTCGTGGGCACGAATCAGCCCCATCACTAGAGTTGTGCCCATGCGCTGACGATCTAGGCGCTGCTCGCTGTCATTCCGACGGCTGATCTGATCGTTGGCAAGGCAAGCGGCTTTTTCTAGCTCCACCATCAAAGTGGCAGCATTGGAGCTTTTGAGATCCAGGGGATGCAATTTGATGCTGAATTGCTTCGATCGCCAAGTTCGATGCCACGTCTCCCCCCTGATGCCCCCCAATGCCATCACAAACCACCACTAGGGGGTCTTCAGCCGAGAGCAAAGTCTGAACAGTGCCGCTGGGCGGATAACACGCATCTTCATTGCGCTGGCGCGTCGGACCTTGGTCGGTACGGGTAGCAGTTTGTACATGTCGAGCCTGAGCTTGCCCCACCCGGGCGATCGCCTTGTCAAGATAATCGATCAACAATTCAATGTTATAAATTTCGCCTTGAACCAACTGCGGACAAATTTGTTGTAAGAAAGACGCAACTCCAGGCTGGCGATCGCCCCCCAAGACTGCCAAAGCTGCCCCAGTTGTGCCAGAGAAGGCTCATCCCCGCGATCGAGCCGCAACTCTAGCAGCCGAAACAACGAGCCTTCTACTTTAAATAACTCAGGCTTCAGCAAACTCGACCCCACCTGCTCACTGTGCAACGGCTGCCACAAGTTCGCCATCTGCCACAGCCAATTGAATTGACGCAGGGCAGTTGCTTTTCCCCATTCATCTGTTAGGGCAGGCAAAAGCCGGACATTGGGAGCCTGCCCCTCCAATCTTTCTACCCAAAGAGCAGCCTGTTCTAGCAGGAGCAGAGGACTGGCAGCCTGTCTTTCCAGCCAGTCATACACCTGAGGCACATGAAGTTGCCAAGGGGAAAGGCGGAGGTAAGGCACAACTTGAGCGGGAACCTCGGCAGAATTGTTGGGAAGCAGCCCTGGTTTCGTATCGAGAAAAATGTTTTTAGATTTGCAGAGATATCGCCCCGCCAGCACTTCATCAGGGTCATAGCGACCTTCACCCATTGCCCACAAATATCGCCTTATTAAAGGCATACGACAGTTCTGACAGAACTGATTACCTTCAAAATTAGACGTTTGACAAGCAGGGTTATGGCAGTCAAGCATTGCCATGGGTAAGGGAGCCAGGAATACAGCAGTTTCATCAGGATATCGTATCTAGATTTTAGATTTTGAATTTTACATTTTAGATTTTGAATTTTTTAGAGATCAATTTAGAGATCAAGGTGATGGGCGGCACCGTTATCATCGGCAGCGCGGGATAAGCCCAGGCTATAGTTTTTGACGCGGCTGTTGAGGTTGTAGGAAATGCTGCCAGATTGGAGGAGCGATCGCACAAAGTGCTCTAAATCTGACCCAATTCGACGCAAGTTGTAATCGGTCAACTCTGCTGATTCAGAAGCATCTACCAGTTCGTCAAACTTACGATAGACCTGCTGAAGGGCGCTGTCATTCCAAAGCAACTCGTTGTCAGGATCAATATCTAGGGTCAGGGTGTCGGTACTGGGCACCAGTTCATTATTGGTGTTCTGAATATTAGCCGCAAAAATGCGAACATGACGGGTTGTAGACTTGAGCAGCATAGGGATTTAGGGCTTTGAAGGACAAGGCTTTGCAAAACAGTATTCGGACTATAGTATAAGTCGAATTTCCAAGCGATCGCCGTTCTCCTTCATAGCGTTGTTTGATGGTTTCCAGAGTTTTGGTTTCTAGGGTTTTAATTGGCTGCTCCCAAATTTCTGACAGGCGCTATGCTTGGGGATGTCAAACCTGCCCATGCCTAAAAGAGGACGCGATCGCATGAGAATTTCTAAATCTACAGATCAGCATAAGCCCGATCATCGTGCCCCGACCCCCAAGGCTCGACCGGGAACAAACCGCACTCTAGCCCACTTAAGCGGCATTCTCAAAACCGTGTCGGTCATGACTACCGGTGGAGCGATCGCCATGGGGTTCCTCATTTTGGCGGGCATGTGGCAAACCGGAAACCAATTTTTCGGCAACCTCTCTGGTTTGTTCAATGCGCCCCAACCCGAACCCCAAGTTGATGTGCGATCGATGGTGGTGCAGCAAATCCGCAATGCCAGTGAGCTAACCACCGCAATTTTCACCATGGAAACAGTGGTGCCCGCTAGCCGCGATCGCACCGTGGGCGGCTATGTCATTGGCAAAACCACGCTCCTCTACATCGCCTATGGAGAAGTCCGAGCAGGCGTTGACCTCTCCGAGCTAAAACCCGAAGATGTGCAGGTCAACGGCGACACCACCCGCCTTCGCCTGCCGCCGCCCCGGATTTTAGACAGCAAAATTGATGTCAGCCGCTCTAAAGTTTACGACTACGATCGAGGCTTTCTAGGCTTAGGTCCTGATGCCGCACCACAGCTACAGGATCTAGCACAGCGGCAGACCCTCGATAAAATCGTCGCTTCTGCCTGCGCCCATGGCATTTTGCAATCAGCAAGCGATCGCGCCCAAATGACCGTGAACCAACTCCTCACCACCGCAGGCTATCAAAAGCTAATCGTCGAGAACCAACCTCCCCTAACAGACTCGTGTCAGCTCAGTACGCCCGTAGAAGCACCGCCACAATTAGCACCTCAACCCGCAGGCTAATGTAGGCTTCAGCAAAAGCCGCAAAGGCAAGGGGAGAAGAATTACAGAGGGAAAAGCGATCGAATTAAGCTTCTGTAAACACTGCCCACAGGAGTTGCTCCTCACCCCAATTCGGGAAAACTACCCTAGTCGTAAAGCTTAACTGGGGTGAAAGGGAATGCCTGGGGATAATCAACTCAATGGTGCTATCAATGTCGCACTCTCAACCAATCGGAACGGCAAAGTCGGCAGAAGAGATCTAGATGATTTGTATCGATTTAATTTATCCGGACGAAGCAGCCTGGGGGTCAATCTCTCTAAAATCTCTAAAAAAGCCAGGGTTGGAGTTGAAATTTACAAGCTTAAGCTCCCGCTCGAAACCGTCAGAGGAAATGTTGGCAACATTGATTTTAGCCTCATCGATCGCTCAGATCTCAGCACCAATTTCGAGCTCATTCGCGCTATCAAAGCACGTAACCCCAAAGGCGCAAACATTGCCCTCAATCCACTCGAATCCGGCGATTACGTCATCAGAATTCGCCAAAACGGCAAGATAGACAGCAAATACCGCCTCTCCCTGTCCGGCGCACTCATCGAAGAGCCAACCCTGCCCCTGCCTCCGGTTCCGCAAACCCCAATTGTAGATCCCACACTTCCCAATCCCGTCCCCGTCCCTGTCCCCATTCCCCCACCCCCACCCATTCCCATCCCTGAGGATGGCAACTCTTTAGCAGGTGCCCGTCCTCTAGGTTTCCCCTTCACCGCCCAAAGTGGGTTTGTTAACGATGGTGACCAACAAGACTATTACAAATTCTCAGTGCCCAGCACCAGCGCTGGCGACTATAAGTTTGACCTCTCAGGGCTAACGGCTAATGCCAATGTTGAGATTCTCGATGTTAACGGGGGGTTGATCAAAACCACAACGACTCTTGGCAGCCAGACTGAATCGCTGCTGGTTCCTTTAAACGAAGGAAGCTACTTTGCACGGGTGTTTCAGGGCACCCCGGGCGCAACAAGTAACTATAGCCTTAGCCTGTCTTTGTTGACAGACGGTTTTACAGGAACCCTTGCAGGTGGAGAAAGTACGGCTTCACTGCTAACGCCTACAACCGTTTTGGGAGTACTGGCATCCAACTATGTGTTAGAGGGTGCCAAGAATTCTACCGAAGACTTATTCAAGATCGTGGTTGCTCCGGGCGATCGCAAATTCTTGAATCTAGAACTCAAAGGCATTTCTGGCGGCAGCTTGACGGGCAACTTGGATGTTGAGCTATTTGGGGCAGACGGGTTTACTCCAACTGCCAATACTTCCATCTTGACCTCTTCGCGATCGGGCAACAGCGCCGAAGTTTTTGGCGGAACTTTAGACGAAGGCACATACTATATTCGGATTAAGCCCGGAACAGTCGGAACACGAGAAGGCTCAGAATACAGCCTATCCCTATCCCTCAACCCCAAGAACAGCGTTCCCACCATCACCCGAGACATCAACTACGGAAAAACCCAGATTCTCGATGCCAACGACAATGTCATTGGAGAAAGCGGCAACAGTTCTGATGCCAAGCTGCTCACGAAGGTCGGCGGGTTAGCATACTTCTCTGCCAATGATGGTGGCGATACAGCGCTTTGGAAAACGGATGGAACCCTAAAAGGGACTCAGAAGCTCAAGACTTTTTCCGGTTCTTTAAGCAACTTTACCGAAGCAAATGGCTTCCTGTACTTTGCAGGAGATAACGGCTTAAGCGGGACTGAACTTTGGAGAAGTGATGGAACTGCCAGTGGCACAGTCTTGGTGAAAGATCTGCGGACAGGTAGCAGTGGTTCTAGTCCCACAAGTCTCACGTCTACAGGAGGACGGCTCTATTTCCTCGCCAATAATGCCTCGGATCCCAACGCCCAGCAATTCTATAGGACGAACGTAGCGGGCACAGATGTTGAGCTTGTCCCGCTCACTACTGATCCGACAGATCCTGTCTATGGTGTTGGCAACCTTGCTTTCTACAACAACACCCTCTACTTCTCGGCAGAACAGGGTGCTGATAGTAGCTCTATTGGCAAAGAGTTATGGAGAATAGACAATCCCGGAGATGCGTCGCCAGGAGCGCCAATCAGTCAGGATCTTAGAGCGTCAGGAAGTTCCAATCCTAACGGGTTTGTGTTTGCAAACGGCAAGCTGTATGCATCTGCCATTCTTTCTGGTAGTACCTCTTCTTTAGTGAAAATTGACGGTAGTGGTGCCACTTCGGTTCAGACTGGTTTAAGAATGCCTAAGAATTTTGTGGCGGTCGGTAATACGCTCTACTTCTCAGGGAACACCAGTGATGAAGGAACAGAACTTTGGAAATTGGATACCACGACTGACCAAGCATCTCTCCTGAATATTGCTTCTGACATAACAGAGTCAGGAACCCTGAGTTCAAATCCCAATAACCTAGTGAAGGTGGGCACCTCAGTTTATTTCTTTGCAGATGCAAACGATGGCACAGGTGAGGGGCTATGGAAGGTTGACGACGGTTCTATGGCTCCAACCCGGGTTAGCATTACGGATATTTCTAATGGACTCGGCACGAATCCTGAGGAGTTGGTGGCGATCGACGGGACTCTTTACTTCTCAGCAGACAATGCAACAAAGGGTAGAGAGTTGTGGTCTTACAACACTGCCACCTCAGCGATGAAGCTAATCGACATCAACATGAAAGCTGATCCGGAGTTTGTGGGTAATACCTTTGGCTCTAACCCTGGGCGTTTGACCAATATTGGCGGGGCGCTGTACTTTATTGCCGACAACGGTTTGGATGGGATTGAGCTGATGTCTCTTTAATCAGAACTATTTCTCAAATAAGGTAGAGTCATAAACTCTAGGTCCCCGGCTTCTTCAAGAAGTCAGGGGACTTTTCTATTCCGCCCTATTCCGCCATTCTTCTGCTCCACTAATTCGCTCTATTAATTCGATAGGGGGCTGGAGGGTTGCTTGTTAAAGTCGGGCAATTCAACCATTGCCAAAGATTGACGTTTTTTGAGCGGTCGCAGGGGATAAACCAAGGGCGAGGGCGAGTTTTGAGAATTTGCCACAAATGCTGGCACCGAACTTTGAGGCATTGGGTTAAGAGGGGGCTGAACTGCCATAGGCTGTCGCGCCGCAGAAGAGTGGTTGATCTTGGGTGCAGGAGCTTTGATGGGCGGAAATTCAGGAACTTGAACTGATGCTTCTGCTTTGGCGGAAATTGCTGGAGCAGGTGCTGCTGGAGCAGGGGTTGCCGGAGAGGATGTTGCCGGAGAGGATGTTGCCGGAGAGGATGTTGCCGGAGAGGATGTTGCCGGAGAGGATATTACAGGTAGATCCCAGGGGTCTTGCTCGATAGGGGGGGGTGGAGCAGACTTTTCTAGGGCAGCAAAGTCGATCGCCTCAAAGGCGGCAAAATCTCCAGAAAGGCTAGCCTTTACCACATCTTCGGTGGACACATCAATCAGCCGAGCCAGGTCTTGCCACAAAGCATCTTCTGCATCTGCCATGGGCAACTGTGAGGGCAGCGGGACATCGGTGGGTTCGGGGGCGATCGCTGGGGCAGGTTCATTCATCAATTCATCGGCAACCTCTGGGCTGGCAAGCGCTGGGCTGGCAAACGCATTAACGGCTGAAACAGCGGCAGTTTGAACGTTAGGCGGCTCAGCGATCGCGGGTTGCAGGGCATCAACTGGGAACGGTTCAGCCAACATGGCTTCGGCAATTAAGTCGGCTAGAGGCTGCACGATCGAGTTGATATGCGCCATCAGAGCTGGGTCGTCAGCGACGGGATCGATCGGGGGCTGGCTGGAGGAATTGCTGGGGAAATCGGTTGGGAACTGGGTGGGAGAATCGCTGGGTAAGTTGAGAGAGGAAGGGGCGATCGCTTCTTCAGCCAGATCTTCTGCTGAAACTTTTTGGTCAGGAGTTGAACCAGACTGCCCGGAAGGCACAGGAGGCATTTGCAGTTCGGGCAGCGTGAAGGTGGGAAGATGTAGATTTTCGTTGGCTTGAAGCTGCGATCGACAATCTTCGGCTGACAAGTGATCCAATGCACCCGGAGTGATATTCATCCAAGGCATTTTTCCTATAACTGTATGAGGCTGTGCCGCCCAAGGCTTAATGCGCTGAGCTTTGGGCAAGAACAGGTAATCACCTGCTGTTTGGGCAGAGGGTAAGTCCTGACCTTCGTATTGGGGCACAGGAACTTCTAAGCATTTTTCTAGGGCTGCCTTGAACTGAAGGGTGTAGCGCTGCTGCCGACAGAGGCGAGTTTGCAAGTCTCGGCAGTTGCCCTCGGTTTGGGCAAGGCTTTGAGATTGCTCGGTGTAACGCTGTTGCAGAAGAGAGGTTTCTCGCTCTAGTTGTGCCACCCGCTCTTGGCTAGCTTGAAGCTGATCGGTGAGGGTTTCAAGCAAAATCTGCTGCCTTTGATGGGTTTGATGGGCAAATTCAAGTTGGTTGTAAAGTGTGGTGATTTGCTCCTGCGCCTTGGGAAGGTTCTGGGGCATCGGTTCAGTGGACTCGATGGGCGCGCGGGAATTATGGCTTTGCTCTAATGCTTCTTCAAGTTGGGAGACTCTATCTAATAGGGCGCTATTACATTGGTTAAGTTCTTGAATCAGGCTGACCAGGTCGGCAAGTTCTGGAGGGTCGGCTGGAGGGATAGAGTCTTCAGTCGTAGCGGATTCAGAGCGAGGGGCGATCGCCGCTGATCCCGTCGTTTTGTCAGGCCCAGTCATTTGAATTTCTGCTAAAGACCCGACCAGAAAATCCACTTCTGAGTCTTCTTGCTCATCCATCCCTGTAAAAGGATCTCTCCAAAGCAAGGGGGCGTCGTCCATGGGCTTGGATTGATCGGGATCGGGCGGGTGGTTAAAGGGGGCGTTTGATTGACTCATAGGTTTGACTCTCGGACGGGCTAATATACGACCATTAGATAAGGGTTCGGGCTAAAAAGGCGGTGCTTCACTACTGAGTTTCGAGTGCTTTAGGAAACCCGTCAATTTAACTCCTAATTTATTAGCACAGAAAAAGATTTTGGTGACACCTTTTTAAATTCATTTCGTCGGGTGGAATTTTTGGCGAGGAGGGCTAGCTTAAGGCAGTCTGAAGAAACGCTTGATGAGTTGAGGCGCGATCGACTAAAACCTGAACCCGATTTTTAGAGAGTGGATCGCCATTGGCATAGAGGTCTAGCCATTCTCGACTAATGGCTTGGGGGTCAGGAGGAATCTGATCCAGGGTCCATCCCGGTAGCTCTAGATCTTGCATCAATTGGCTCACCTTGGGGTCGTAGCTGAGGGCAAAACAGCGACATTCGGCGGCGGCAGCCATAATTAGCCCATGGAAACGCATGGCGATCGCCATTTCCACCCCTCGAAATACGCCCATGAGTTGCTTGGGATCGCTCAAGGTCAACACTTTGCTATTGGGTACGCGGAACTGGATCGATTGGGCGATCGCCCGATCTTGTACAGGCTGAAATGGAATCAGCAAAATACAGGTTTGGGTCGCCTTTTGAAAACCTATAAGCCCCAGGGTTAATGCCTCCAGTCGCGCAGGGGTTAACCCCGGATGGGCACGCAGCGCGATCGCCACCCTCGGCGCAGGCAAATCCCACAGATTGGGTACGGGTTCGGCTTGCAATGCCCAAACCGGATCAGGAGCCAGGGTGAACGGAATTTGCCATTCTGCTAATAACGCCGCCGAGCCGCCATCTCGGACGCTCACCGCGGTACAGCCTGCAAAAATATGGCGGGTTAGCCAGCGAGTAGAGGCACGCTTGAGCGGCCCAATTCCCTGTGCCCAAGCGATCGTTCGTAAGCCGCGTTGCTGTGCCAGTCCCATTAAGCCGCCATAGTAGAGAGGGCTGAAGGCACTGGTGGCATCTTGCATCAGGCTGCCCCCGCCCCATATTAAAGCATCAGATTGGCGCAAAGCCCGCAGCACCTCAAAGGCAGACTGGCGATCGCAAGCTTCCACCGAGTAGCGATCGCGGGTTTCTGCGGGGTTGCCCGATAGCACAATAGGCTGAACGTGCTCCGGCAGCATTTGCAGCAGAGTTGCCAACAGCGCCTCATCTCCACCATTTCCCTTGCCATAATAACCACACAAAACTGCCTGCATTGTTAACCAAATTCCAGTAACATAACCCTTACAATAATCTGTTTTGAAAACTCCATGAACGCCCTTTCAATTCCAACCTGGATGATTCATGTCTCTAGCGTCCTTGAGTGGATTGTCGCTATTTGGCTAATCTGGGTTTACAGCGAAGTTACAGAGAATCCGGCATGGCGAAGTCTTTCGTTTGCCATGCTGCCTGCCCTAGTCAGTGCCATGTGTGCCTGTACCTGGCATTTTTTTGATAATGATCCCTCCCTAGAGTGGCTCGTGGTGGTGCAAGGCGCTACCACTTTAATTGGCAATGGAACCCTGTGTTGGGCGGCTTGGTGGATTTATCGATCGGGACAAAAAGCCCTGTAGCCGCTAAGTTTGGTCTATTCTGCTGAACTCCATCCACCCTAAAGTTTTTTACAACGATCGAGGATTGCTAGAGTCTCCCTCTCATCAACACTCCGCAATATCTGGTTAATATCTTCACGCGATGTGCAACTTAACCGCCCTCGCCCTAAATCCCTCTCCCAGAGCGGGAGAGGGACTTTTCTCCCTCTTGCTCCCCGTCTACGGCCTTGGGCTACCGTGTATACACAAGTGATCGAATCT
>JAAUPA010000261.1 GCA_012034615.1 Leptolyngbyaceae cyanobacterium CSU_1_4
GCTCAATATCCATTTGCTTTTTTAACAGGAAATCATTGCTGAGCATTTTCTTCAAATGTTTTTCAGCAATTCAACCATCGCCATCGTGCTTTTATAATGCACGGTCTTTGCATTATCAAATGAATTGATATCGAATAGTATGGTATCAAGAATATCTCCATCATTTACTACGCCTGCGTTTAGCCACCGGACGGGTCGGCAAAATTAAGCAGCGAATCAATTTTCCAATCGGGCGCTTCATTCGCTTCGGCATTGTGGGTCTCAGTGGATTAGCAGTCGATATGGGATTGCTGAATCTGTTCTACGGCGGGTTAGGGCTAGGGTTAACTCGGAGCGCTATTTTGGCGGGTGAGCTGGCAATTATTAACAACTTTTTTTGGAACGATGTTTGGACATTTAGCGATGTTTCCCAACAGCAACGAGGTCGTCGTCAGCGAATCAAACGGTTGATAAAATTCAATATCATTTGTTTGATGGGATTGATCTTAAAGGTGTTGCTGTTAAATGTATTGGTCAATATCTTGCACCTTAACGTTTATGGAGCAAATTTCTTGGCGATCGCGGCTGTCACCCTTTGGAATTTCTGGATCAACCTTAAGCTCAGTTGGCGCAGCACAGAAGTTAAAAAGTAGGAAATTCCAGGAGATCAATTGATTGCTAATTTAACCCAAATTTCATTCTTGGCTCCAGGTTCTAGCAGGGTCAAATCTTCTCCTGTATTCATTGCATTTCGGGGTGCGCTCCAGGGTTCTAAGCAGTAATAATCTTTACCTTTTACCGTCCAAAAAACTAGAGTAGCATAGGGTCGATCGTAGCTTAAGATTAGCCGATGACCAGAATGGGTAACGCTAGCTTCTGGGCGCGCCACCTGCCGAAATGCCACATCGATTTCTTCTTGAGCAAAGTCAAACTCTCCTGAAAAAGGATGCTGGGTTTGGTTGATTTGATTGGTCAATTGGGTGGCTGGGATATCGAACTGAAGTTGGGGTTTCTCTGCGTCTGAGACCTTGAAATAGGGGTGAAGTCCGGTTGAAAACGGCATGGGTTCTGGCGATCGATTCAGGTAAGACTGTTGAATGAGTAAGGCATTCCCTTGCAGACGATAGGTAAAGGTCAGCTCAAAGTCGAAGGGGTAAACCGCATAGGTTTGGTTATTGCTGGTGAGGGTGAGAGTTATGCCATCTTGAGGCGGGCTGTCGCTGACCGTCCAAGGCAAATCTCGCGCAAATCCATGCTGTTTTAAGGGGTAGGTTTTTCCTTGGTGGGTATAGGTGTTGTTGGGTAAATTTCCACAAATGGGGAACAGAATGGGGATACCGCCGCGCACACTGAGGCTAGGGTTGGCAAAGCGATCGCCATCTAGATACAGCAGGTCTTGTCCGCGCACTTGCCATCGGGTAATGATGCCGCCCCTTTCTGGCACCACTTCTAGACGAGTGTTGGCGATCGGATCAGTCAGAACATAGGTTTTGTACTGACCTGGATGAATGTCGAGGATGACCATAATTTAGGGTTGAATTAGGGTTGGGGTAGGGCTTGATCGGGAGGATAGCTAATGAACGGATCGACGCTGGGCGGCGGCGACTGCGGCGCGACGGGCAAACGAATTTGACCATCTAGCAGAAGGGGAAATTCTAAAGGCTGATCGAACAAACTAGAAGATTGTTTGAATTTTTGCTGAATATCTGTGCCGTCTGCCATCGGTTGTCCGATCTGCAAGGGAAGAATCTCTAGCTTCATGGTTTTGTCTTGCAGGGTCACTTTCAAGGCAGGAGCTTCCCCCGCTTTGTCCAATTCGCCCATGGAACTACCCAGGGAATAGGCGATTGCCTTCCCTCGATACACCTCTCCCCCCTGAGTCACGCCTGGACGATTGCCCACGACCAAATCTGCTCCCTGATCCACCGCTAAATGCGCCAGTCTCACTTGCCAATCTTCGGGATAGGATTTGGAATCTTCGCTCCACTGATAGGTGACAATCACCCAATCCACCTGATCTCGAATTGCCTGAATATCTTCGATAATTTGTGCCTCAAGAGCGCTGTTGGCTTCAGCCTCGTTTTGAGCGGACGGATTCTGACCTGCGGGGATCTGGATTTTATCGGCATATCCTAAGTAAGCAATCCGTTGCCCTTTCACATCCACCACCACCGGACGACGGATTTCGCTTTGATTTTGTCCAGCTCCGATCGCATAAATCGCGTTCCTGCGAAGCAGATCTTTGGCTTGGGCGAGTTCGGTGACACCACTTGCCGTTAAGCCATCGCTGGCTAGGTTGACGATATCAACACCGCTAGCAGACAAATCGGGAATGGTAATTTCGCAATTGCCGACGGTTCCAAGCCTTCTGCGTCTCGAGTGTCTGGGGCTTCTGGGGGCAATGCATCAGACGACACGGAGTCAGGGGGCGCGTCATCAGCAGTGCCTGATTCAAGGGGCACCGGAGCGGCGATCGCCCTGACCGCCGGGGGAAGCTGGTCTAGGCTAGTAATTACCATATCTGCCAAGCGACGAGCGTTTCCTTGCGAAACCCGTCCTAAGGTCGCACTGTTTGCAAATAGAAGAGTCACGGCTGGATCTTGAGGATTAACCACCGATTGCTGAATTACAGGCACATTTTCCAGCGCTGTCCAAACGGTGTTGGCAGATCCTAAAGAAAACTTCCGGCTGCCAAACGAGGCGGGGTCTGAAGAGGGCAAAACTGTTGAGAATTCTGAATTTCGTAGCGCCTGAAAGGCTGCTCCGACGAGGAACGCAGCAGCGATTGAACCGGCTAGCAATAAAATGCGAACATGGGGCGGAAACGCCAAAAATCCGCGCAGCGATCGCCTAATTTGGCGCTTGAGGGGTTGGGGCAAGGTCAGAGCATTCGGCTTTGGTCTAGAATCTTGTCTGGAGATACTAGCAGCACCAGAACTGTGACTAGACCTCTGGCTGAAGATCTGGCTAGAGCCCTTGGAATACAAAAACAAATCAGGAATTTGGGCAACCGCCACGGGCGAGCCCTCTGAGATCTCCGCCACGGGTTGTCCCTCTGTTGCCCATTGTGGCGCAGTTTGATGCAGGGTGAGTCGGGTGGTACGGTGCAAGCGGCTCATCCACTGAGAGGGAATCCGCTTCAGCAGATTGAATGAAGATCGCCCCTTTGCCCGCTGCGGCTGGCGAGGGCTTTGGCGGGCAACTTGGCGGACAGACGTAGGGCTGAGCGGCTGAGTTTGCCCGATCGCGGGGGATGGCACCTGGGCTGGCGAAACAAGCGATACGGGCAGAGACGAGGCAATCTGGGCAGAGGCAATCCGGGCAGATTTTTCCCAGAGTAGCGTTGGTGAACCTATGATTTGTGCCGTAATTCGCGCCTCTTGAATGCCGACTGCGTTTAGCTTGCAGAGGCGATGGCAAATGAACCGCACGAGTCGTTCGCGTTCAGGCGGACGATGGCAGACTACCCGAATCAGTAAACTACCGGGTTGTTCGTGAGTGACTTGGGCACAAATGCCCTGGGGCACCAGGTATCGATTCAACCAAAAGGCGATCGCTCGCAAATTGCCCGTTTGTGCCAACTTAATTACCGACTCTTGCCAAGAACTCTCTAAATCAGCCATTTTCTCTCCCTAACGTCCCACTGCCTCTGGCAAACGGATTAAAAAACAAGTCTGCGCTTTTTGTAAATCGACCCCTTGATCCCCCACATCTTACAACTTGAAAGAAAAACGGAAACATTTTCTTAAGCCTCCATTTTTAATGTGTTCAGTCTTCGATTAGTTCATAGAAGAGGGCTTCTACTAATCGCCTGACTACTCTCATAACTCTTTGATCTCCCTTGCCAGGATGAAAGACTTTTGTTTGTCCTTCAACGATCTGGGATGAGCCATTTTTGTAGTAGTCGTGTAGTTTAGCAATCTTAGGATTGTCTAGATTCGGCTTCATAATGACTTGAAATTTCACCCATAAGTACAGGGCTTTGCGGCTAGTGCTGGAGCCTCCGGCTTTCCATTTCAATTCGCCGCCTGATTGATACTGCACCCTGCCAATTCCCATAGATAGCTTGTAGGCTGCTAGGGATCGGTAGCGTTTGCTGCCGTCAATCCGCTCAATGATGGGTTTGCCGTGGGGGTCTAGGAATCTTTCGATCGGGTAGGCGTGGCTGATGAAGGCGGCGGCGGTTTCGTTCTTGATGCCCCATGTGGATAGGACTTCCATGTAGTGCTGATACTTTTCTTGATTCAAGTTGTCTTCTATGGTGGCCTCAGCGATCGCCATTTGTTTATCGATTAAGCTGATTTGCTGGGCTAACCCTTGGCTGAAGGGGGGTTAGCCCTATGCCTATCGATCGCTCTATCTCCTTTTGCCATTTGATGGATACCTTCTCTCCAGCGATCGCCTGGATCATCCCTGGTGTTTCTTGCCTCCAGGCTCGGATGATGACTCTCTCTGCTAGCTCTGGGCATTCGTGGGCAAGCTGTAAGCGTAACCGTTGCAATGCTGGACCTCTTAAACCAATTAGGCTTTGTAGCTGTAGGTAGAGGTAACGCAGGTCTTCGCCTTTGCCTTCTACGAATGCTTTGGGCTTGTGCCAATTTTCTAGGGCATAGGCGGCGATCGCTATGGCATCGGCGTTGTCTGATTTGTTGGGTAGTCTATGGGCTTCCCGGTAGTGCCGGACTTCCCGATGTCCAACCCACCGGATCGGCTTTCCTGCTTGTTCGAGCCAATGTACCCAGATCTTGGCGTAATGGATTCCGGTGGGTTCTAGGGCTACGGCATCAAATTCTAGGTTGAGCAGGTCGTTAATGTTTTCTACGTTTGCTTTGAATATGGGTAGCTTGTGGGTGCGGTGGTATGCCTTGAGGTCGTCTGGGACTTCTGAGAGTAGGCAAGCGGTTACACTGGCTTTGGATACATCCAAGCCGAGGATTCTGATTTTCTCATTCATGATCGATATTCTCTTAATCCCCTACGGGGGACATTACAACTTGAGATCTTTGGCTGAGGGCAGCAAGTGAACTGGATGTGGGAAAGTCTCTACGAATTCAGGGAACGTAATTCGTCTGAAGTCGTTAGACCGTGATAAAAGTAATTCCCATGCTGCAAGTGCTGGAGTTTTGGAGGCTCCCGCTACGGGTAAAACCCGTTTCGCCGCTTCTTCCCTGCGGCTCATCAGGCGGTTGGGGTGGTAGGGATTTCTATCTCTACGATGATTTGCTTGAGGTTGCCTTCTGCGTCTGTTTCATGGATTAGGTTGATGGCTGTATCTGCCGTGATGGGTTGGGTAAAGGCTCGTGATATCTCCTCGGCTAGGAGCTGCCGGAGGTCTTGAGCTGAGAAGCTAATGACCCCAAACATTTGAGTTCCTTTTGTGCGGCTGTTAATTCTCATAGAGCTGGTTAATCTCTGGGCGGTTGGATGGGGTGATCAGGATATCGGGCTTGATGAATGATTCTCGTAAATTCTTGGCGATTGACTCTAGGGCAACCGCTATATCTGTGGGATCTTCTACTTGATTTAAGTAGCTCAACATTCCAGATAGTTCTTGGTAGGTAAAGACCTGCCACTCTTCTAGGTTGGCTTTCATCTGTCCCGGTATTTTTGTATATGTCAAAAGATACTATAGCAATTTTATAAATGTAAAAATAGGGGTGTTACCAATTTTCTGTAGGTGATTTTGTATATGTATAATTGGGCTAACTGTTATGAGTGAAAGTGAAGTTCATGGATCAAATGAAACGGGGTCGGGGCCGTCCCCGGAAAGAGAGAGAGAGCAAAACGGTGAGCCTGTCGGTCAATCCGGAGTCGTGGCAAGCGCTTCAAGATCGAGCCATTCAATTAGGGTTCAGTTCGCGTTCCGAGCTGGTAGATGCGATCGGTTCCGGTCTCGTCGAACTTTCCCAGGTGCATCAATTGGGGGAATCATTAGCCAGTTGATTGATGATCTGCAATATCAGCGATCGCTACGACTGGCTGAACTTGAGGAACTTGATAATCGCTTGGGTGAGCTGCGGCAACTTCGGGCAATTCTAGAAACTGATAAATAAAACCCCACTCATTTGAGCGGGGTCTAAGTTAATCTGTCATGAATTTAAGTAGTGGCGGCTAGCTGACTGCA
>JAAUPA010000262.1 GCA_012034615.1 Leptolyngbyaceae cyanobacterium CSU_1_4
AGCCCCCCACGATTGGGGGATTTAGGGGGCGGTTCAGTATTACAATGTATACTTTTCAAACATCCTCTAAACAAAAACGTTGCCGTTTTACGACGGCAACGTCACGTTAATCAGAATTGATCTGAATGATTATTTTAGGCTGACCTTAAGCCCAGCCATTGTCTTGGAACCAACCTGCGCGTTGAATCACATCCCAGGAGTAATCCTTGCCAGTGGTGTAAGCATCCACATCCAATCCAGCGTTAACCGCATCTACCACGTTGCCTGGACCAGCGTTGTAAGACGCGATCGCCCCTCGCAACAAGTCAAAGCCTGTCAGGCTCGTGTTCCGAGATAAGTAGCTGTAGTATTCCGCCAACACATTATCAACGGCGTATTGGATGTTGACCCCCGGATCGCGCCAATTTTTAGAGTTGATAAAGTCTTGGTGATAGCGATCGTCAATTTGCATAATCCCCCGACCATGCCCCCCATCGCCCGAGTCATTAGAGTCGAGGAACAAACCCCAACCCGATTCGCGAGAGCCGATCGCCGCCAAAATTGAAGGCTTTAGCCACTTGCTGTAGGGTGCTGCCGCAGCAGTGACCGCTGCCTTATAAGGCTGTGCCGCTCTAAAGTGCTCACCATAGTAGGTGCTCTTAGAATTGAGAGAAGAGGAATACTTGCCCCCATTGTCACCGCCATCCACGTAGTAAGCCGCCACATATCCCGTTTGACCATTGCCGGTTTTAACCTGATACCACTGATCATAAGGGACATCATTGACGTAATACTTATCTCCAGCAACTTTGCCCACAATGTTCAGAGCCGTGTTCTTAGATAAATCCCCTAAGATGGATGCACTCGTTCCGGCTGCCGATCGCAAACCAATTGAACTGCCCTTAACCAGTCCTTTAGCAGGAATCGAAGAACCGCTGCCTGACCCAAATCCTCCGGTAGTATTAGGATTTGTTGGAATAGTCGGCGTAGTCGGCGCAATGGGTGGTTTGGTCGTGATTCCGCCGCTGCCTTCACTCGTGCCCAAGGTCACAACATTAGAGCCACCCACCACTTCAGACAACCCAGACCCGGCTGAAACAAAGCCCCGCTTGCCGTCTTTAGTTTGAATCTCGTACCAGTCAGGATTGCTGGCATCGTTAGATTTAACTTGCTTACGAATTTTGAACGTATCGTTTTGCTTCAGTAACCGGAAGGGAGTGTTGCCCGTGGTCGAAGGTTGTTGGCGAACATTGAGTCCGGTTGAAGTTTTGACCCGACCTGTTTGCTCGACTTCTTCCAGCTTCACATTAATGCTCGATCGCCCGCTCTTGTCGTAATACTGCACATAAAAATCATACTTACCCCCCTTAGGCACGCTGAGCACCTTACTCCACTCCGGATCACGAGTTGTACGAGTGCGCCAGTCGCCATTTAAGGTGGTTAATACTTGACCTGTTTGCTGATCTTTGAAGAAGAAGCGAGTGCCATCGTCTGAGTCGCTCGAAACTTTATAGAACTTGCCTTCTTGCAGCTTTACTCTAGTCCAAGCTTGCAGGGCAAAGTTATTGCTTTGAACATTGCTAGTTGGACGACCGTTCCCAAAACTAATTTTCAGTTGAGCTGCGGTTTTGCCTTTGCCGCCACCAGAGCCTAGATCAAGGGTTGCAGCAGGGCGGCTGAAGTCGTAGGAATTGTAGTCGGCAACGTTGCTAGAGGAACGGTTGAGGAAGCTAGCGTTCCACTGATTAGGGTTGTTGGAGGCAGCTTTTGCCTTTGCCTTTGCCGATCGCACATAAAGATCTTGGGTCGATAAGGCAGAATTGGCAGTAGCATTCCAAGAATTGAAGGTTTCAACCTGGGTCTTAGGTGCGATTGTCGATTGATTTTTGGTCGAAGCTTTGGTGCCTTGTGAGTTGGATTCAAGACTGCTTTTTTGGTTTAACTGAAAGCGGTAATATTTACCTGCATCCACATCACCGATCGCGTTCTGATAAGCAGTGTTTTGAGCGTTCACATTTAAGGTTGTCGCCTGCTTAAGGCTGGTTCCACTATTTCCTGATATCATTGTCTTCCCTATCCCTGTAGTTATATATTTCCTAGTTGATGCCTTGGGAATGCTTGAGTTCTTTTGGACAAGACTTGTAAGAGAATCTAAAAGAACTTAATGATTGAGATGCACCCTTTCGGCTGGTAGACAACCCTTCTATGCTTATCCACCTATGACGCAAGATACTCAAACTAAGTGCCCGATTCCAAAGACAAAACTCCACTGTTTTTTCTGGCACATTTGATCCGGAGAAGAAAATGGGCGATCGCCCATTGAACCGTTGTTTATCAAGGTTTTTAGCCAAAGTAACGCTGTGTCAGTTCTGGGTTTGGAAGAGCAGTTGCAGCAAATCCGAAGGCAATTTTGAGTGAGGTGCAAAAAGAATCGTTAGAATTGCAGGGCACTCTAATCGTAGATTTTGAGTCATGAGTCATGTAGTGCAACATCAATATCCCTATGATTATTAGCATTATGTTTCGCCCCATAACCCCCGCTAATCTGCGATGGTCTCTGCCAAAATTTTTGATCTATATAGTCTGGGGAATCTTGTTGTTTTACGGAAGTGGCACTCTTGTTCATGCCGCTAACCCTCTGCCTTTTCTGACTTCGCCTCAAGGAGAACAGTTCCCGCGCCACATTGCCAACCCGGTTCGGCGCGACTTGGCTCAGCGGTTGAACCTGCCCAAGCAGCAGTTGAGTATTGCGAGTTTTACGATCGAAACTTGGGAAGATGATTGCCTGGGGCTCAAAGCGCCTGGAGAATTGTGCATTCAAATTCCGATCGAAGGTTGGCGAGTAGAGGTCAGCAATGGGCACCGAAATTGGTTTTATCGATCAGATCGGCAGGGTCAAAATATTCGCCTAGAAAGCGAAGTTGGGGTTGTAAGTTTGCCCCCGCAAGTGGGCGATCGGATTCTTGCACTATCAGCCCAACAATTGGGTATTCCTGCCCAGCAACTCAGCATTGCCCAATCGCAGCAATATTGGGATGATTGTCCGGCTCTGGCGATCGCTTGCTCTGATTTGCCAGGGTGGCGCGTTATTGTCGTTGGCAATGGCTTAGATAACCCTCAGGTGAGCAGTTCTGAAATTGGCAGCCTTGTCCAAGCGCCGAGTTGCTGGGTTTACCAAGCGAATGACAATGGCTCAGAAATTTATTTGGATGAAGCCGTCAGTCAAAATACTTCGCTCATTCCGACCTTTCTGCCCAGCTACGGAAACCCCGCTCAGTTAGGATCATCTATTGTGTTTCGGGCAGTTGCTAGCGGCGGCTTTACCCGTCAAACCTATGAAACAGTGTTGCGAGAAGATGGACAAATTTGGCGATCGCTCTTGAAGCCCGGAGCTTCCCTGTCTCAATTTCAGTCTCATCAAATTTCACTAGAGCAAGTTGCAGCATTTCAACAACTTTTAATCCAACAGCAGTTTAGTGAATTCAATGGATTGAACTACACCGGCAGAAACACCGAAAGCCTCACCGTGACGCTAATTGGCAAAGATGGGATGACTCAATATGAAAGCACTGTTGAAACCCAACTTCCTCCTGCTTTACTGGACATCGTTCAAGCTTGGGATCAAATGGTAGGTTAGAAAATCAGCGCTGATCTCAGAGTTGTTCGCTCTCCAGATCTCTTCTGTCAATCGCTCCAAACTCAAGCGCGATTGCCGGTGAATGGGTGAATGGGTGAATCGGTGAGGTGAATGGGGAACACATCCCTTGTGTAATAAGCTATAAATCGTGCTTTTAGTAAACGGTGAGTCTGGTTATGAACCAATCTAGGATTGTCAATGGCGATCGCAGTAGGATTCCAAATTTCGTTAAAAAAACGTTATCCCTCACTCTGCAAAAGAAGATCATTCCCCCCGAACGATTCTGGGATTTACTCTCTTTTGAAGGAAACTTCAGCGTTGATTTAGGAAACAAACAGTTTCAGGTGAGCCATACGGGCGAGTGGCTGGAAAATTCATTGTTTTGGAAAGGGCTGGCTGGCTATGAACCCATCAGCTTTGAGCTATGGAAAAATGCTTGTCAGTTCTCTCAAACTATTTTAGATATTGGAGCCAACACAGGGCTTTATTCTTTAATTGCCAAGACCGTTAACCCGTCCTCAAACGTTTATGCCTTTGAGCCTTTGCCCTCTTTCAACCAAGCCTTGAAAGAAAACATTCGCCTCAACCATTACGATATTCAAGTCATTGACCAAGCCGTTGCTAATTTTATGGGCACTGCCGAATTCTACGCGCCCCAGCGAGGACAAGGAAATCTATACTCTTCGTCCCTCAGCTTAGAACACTACAAAAATCATCAGAAAAGCACGCCGATCGTGCATCAAGTACAGGTCACTACGTTGGATACCTTTGTTCAAAAGCAAGGCATTCGATCGGTTGATTTGGTCAAAATTGATGCCGAAGGACAAGATGCTAATGTGTTGAAAGGGTTTTTGAATTCGATGCAGCAGTTCCAGCCAGATTTTATTGTTGAAGTTCAAAGTGATGAAATTGGACAGGAAATTCAAGCCATGTTGCCTCCAGAAAAATATCTTTACTTTAATGTGGATGAAGTCACAGGATTGAAACAAACAGACAGTTTACGAAGAAACTATTGGTTAAACTTCTGGATCTGTAAAGTGGAGAACTGCGCAAAAAGCTTCATTTAATTTAAGCAACAATTAAGCGCGCTTTCGGGCAAGGGGCTTAAGCCCCTTGTTGAATCTCACAGAATTGGGAAACGCCACAACATACTGACTGAATACTGAGGGATTGCAATAAAATAACGTCCCGAACAGCCCCCTAAATCTCCCAATCTGGTGGACTTTGAAAGGCTCGGAATTCCCCCAATTTGGGGGAATTAGGGGGCTAGAAAGTTAGAGCATCCCACTGGGACTTTATTTCAACTCAGACCCCTAAAGACTTTAAATTCAGAATGCCGGAGCCTTGAAGTTTCCGTTACTCAATTCAAAAGGTTAGAATTACAAACAGCAACAGGTCGCATCTCGTTTCCAGGTTTTTTGGTAAGCGGTTTAGTAGGCAATCGATCCAGATCATGATGCTAAGAACATTACTCGGCGGTATCTGTACAGTTTTGACCCTCTTGATCGCAGTTCAGTCTGACAATGAGAAGATTCGCGCTAGCTCTGCATTTGTCGCTTCTTGTTTCATGGGCTTTACTGCAACCAGTTTTCTCTTAGAACGCAGCAAACGGCGCAAAAGCCGAATGACCCATGGTGATTTGTATGTCGATAGGCTGAGGGAAATGAACCGTGAGCGGCAGTTGTTGCTGGAAGACCCTACGCCTAGGGTTTGCCGAGGGTGTTGTCATTATCATGGGCAGAGCTATGGAGGCGAGCGGTTGATTTGTGCGATGCATCCCTATGGGGTTGATCAAGAGGAATGTGCGATCGCCAAGAATCATAAAGACCCAGATGCGCTATCCTTAACGCCAAATGGATTGCAAATGGCTTAGGGAGAACAGCTCTTGAACACTGGCGAACAATCTTCTCTTTTTGCTGACGACGATTTAAAGAGAACTTCTTTTCGATACCAAGATCAGCCAGCACTGTGGATGGGGCAAGAAACTTTAGAAAAATGGAAGGGGCGGGTTTCAGGATATCAGGATGAGGTGCGGTTTAGTCCGGTTCAGGAGCAGGGTTTGCTGTTTGATGGGGTGGCTTCAACGGTGAAGGCAGAGGCGATCGACCCTTTTTCGTTGTATCTCTATAATTTTTTCTTTTTTGAACAACCTGCCCATCAGCATCCAGATAAGCCGGGTCTATACTTTGTGATGGATGTGCAGGTGCCGTTATTGTTGTATGTTGGCGAAACTGTGAAGGCGAACCAGCGGTGGAAGGGGGTTCATGACTGTAAACGCTATGTTTTAAATTATCGGGATCTTCATACTAAGTACGGTATTGAGACTGCTATTAATACTGCTTTTTACTGGGATGTTCCAGCGGCGGTGCGTCCTCGGCAGCAGTTAGAATTGGCTCTAATTGAACGGTGCGATCGCCTTTTAACAAAGAAAACTGGAACTTTTGGGGAACGCCATTTGTCGGCGGAAAG
>JAAUPA010000263.1 GCA_012034615.1 Leptolyngbyaceae cyanobacterium CSU_1_4
AATCATACTATAGTTTGTAGAACACTTGTAGTTGATGACAAAATCTTTTTGACTGGCAGCTTAAAAGCTGCCGCTGCGTTTCATCCCCGGCATGAATGACCGGGGTTCTCACGCTAGGAGTTTATAGAGCCTCTAAACAGAAGTTTTAGGGGAACAGTAACCCTGGTGAAATAACAACAAATTGTGAAACCTTGCCGGAAATTTTCTTGCAAATGAGGAATTCTGCTACAGAGTAGTATTGGCTTCATTAATTCTTACTGGAGCTGGCTTCATCCACTCCTATCTTAAGAAGTTCAAAGTTCAGCCCCATGCCTGTAATTCAGCCAATACTGTAGTTCAGCCAATACTGTGGTTAGGAATCCTGTGGTTAGTTTTAAAAATCGTCGTCGAATCCGTCGGTTACGCCGTGAAAAGGCACACCCTTCTCACCCTTTGATTAAGCTCCTGACCCAGCACTTGAGATTTTTGCTTGTTTTGTGTTGCCTAGGTGCGCTCCTTTACCTACCTTGAAACAGCCTAGCATTGCGGAAACTCAGCCATCGCCAGCCCTTCATAGCCCCTCCTGGGTTCCGACCCTGGCTCAGGCTGCGGTGCCGCCCATTCCTCTTACTCGGCAAGGGAAACAGGTGGTGGTGAATGGTCAGCCCTTGAGCATTGCTTGGAGCGATCGCCAGGGCAGCATTGGCATTGCCGACGCTGGGCTAGTTCAAGGTTGGGGGGTGAGCTTGCTGAGTACAGCAGATGCTGCCAAACAGCCGATTGAATGGTTTTCTGATCCGCAGGGTCAGCCGTTAGTTTTACCAACATGGCTGACTGAACAGTATCGCTATTTAGATATTTCAGAATTGGCGCAAAAGTTTGGCTGGCAGGTGGAAGCGAAGGGATCTTCGTTGCAAATTTCGACTCCTGCTGCACAAGTCAAGGGGATTCGGCAAGGGAAGCAGGCATGGGGCGATCGCATCGTCATTGATCTAGATCAACCCGCCCCTTGGCGAGTGGCTGAAACCAACGGTTCTGCCGTGATTACGATCGATGCCCCCAGCCCTCCCAGCCTTCGCAACTTTCGGGGAGGGCGTGGCAATCGCTTACAAGCTTTTAGCGTAATTGGCAGCGCCCACAAAACCGTTTTGAATTTGGGGCTCCCTGAAGGCATTCGTCCTCGCGTCTGGGCACTGACCCAGCCCAATCGGTTATTGGTGGATGTCCGTCCTGATTCAATGCAGCCTCAGGATATTCTTTGGGCACCGGGTTTGCGCTGGCTGCAACGAACGATCGCCATTGAGGCGGCTCGGTTTCCAGTGGTTGCCCTAGAAATTGATCTGCGTCAGCCCGGGGTCTCTCTCAAGCCAATTTTAAGCCATAGCTCAACGGTCGTGGGTCTTGCGCCCTTGCAAGCAACGGCGCAGCGCTCTAAAGTAGCGGCAGCCATTAATGCAGGCTTTTTTAACCGCAATACGCAGCTTCCTTTAGGCGCAATTCGTCAAGACGACGATTGGGTATCGGGACCTATCTTAAATCGGGGGGCGATCGCCTGGAACAGCGCCGGAGAAGCCACCGTCGGTCATCTGCGCCTGAATGAAACCATTACCACTTCGAGCGGGCAACGGTTCCCGGTTTTATATTTCAATACGGGTTATGTGGGCGCTGGCGTGTCTCGCTACACCACCGGCTGGGGAGCTAACTACTCCACTATTTTGGATCATGAAGTTTTGATCACCGTCAAAAATGGACAGGTTGTTAAACAGCAGCAGGCGATCGGAGCCGGAAAAGTCAGCACCCCCATTCCAGCCAATGGCTATCTCCTGGTCGTTCGTGCCGATCGGGAAGCCGCTCTGGCTTTGGGGGTGGGCACAGCAGTGCAGACCGAAACCGGAACTCAGCCTGCCGATTTTAGTCAATACACTCAAATCATTGGGGCCGGTCCTTTATTAGTGCAAAATCGCCAAGTCGTTCTTGATGCCGCATCAGAGCAGTTTGCCACCGCCTTTGCGCAGCAAGCCGCCGCTCGTAGCGTGATTGCCTCCACTGCCACGGGAACTCTAATGCTGGTAGCGGTTCATAATCGCCTAGACGGAGCAGGACCAACCCTCAAAGAAGCTGCTCAAATTATGTTGGAGTTAGGAGCAGTGAATGCCCTTAACCTAGATGGAGGGAGTTCAACGACCCTTTATTTAGGCGGACAATTGCTCGATCGCATCCCCAGCACCGCAGCTCGGGTGAACAACGGCATTGGGGTTTTTATTCGACCCAGCTTTGAGTAGGCTGATTCTACTTAGAAAGTTAATCTCTGTAAAGAGTGAGTGTAGATTGGAAGAGCCAAGGGGCTTTTTAGTTTAGGCATTATGACCCCTGTGATATGTTGATCACGGTCTATTGACATTAGGTTGACATTAGGCATCGGATCACCTATTCATTACCATTTTTGCAATTGCGATAAGGAGAAAATGTCGTGGCTCAAGTTAAAGAAATGACTCAATCGATATCCCTGCCGACTTCTATTGTGCCTGGAGGCGTTGCTGCAACCGAACTGCGCCCCTGGGGAGCATTCACGATTTTAGAAGAAGCACAAGGGTACAAAATCAAACGAATTGAGGTGAAGCCTGGACATCGCCTGAGCTTACAAATGCACCATCACCGCAGCGAGCACTGGATTGTGGTGTCGGGCACTGCCAAAGTGGTCTGTGGTGCCGAAGAAAAGCTGCTGTACAGCAATCAATCCACCTACGTCCCTGCCTGCACGCTCCACCGTCTAGAAAACCCCGGCGTTATTCCCCTGGTGCTGATTGAAGTGCAAAATGGTGAGTATTTGGGTGAAGATGATATTACTCGCTACCAAGATGATTATGCCCGCACTGAGGCAATCTAAAATTGCCCGACTGAATTTTGGTTCATAGCTTTTCCCCGTTCTAAGCCCTCCTAATCCGAGGGCTTTCGCGCGGTATGATCAGTAGCCGTAGGATGATTAGGAAAACCCATGATTCAACTGAGTCCAGCCGCGATCGCCGAATTCCAGCGTACTCAATCTAAGCACCCTGGCGCATTGTTTCGGCTAGGCGTGGCAACAGGAGGGTGTGTTGAGTTTTACTACACTCTGGCATGGGATGAGGCAATGACTCTCAACGACCAGATCATTAACTGTCAAGGCATCCAGGTTGCCATTGCCCCTCAGCATCAGCCCTACCTAAAGGGATTGACCTTGGACTATACCGAAGATTTGATGGGGGGCGGCTTTCGCTTTCATAACCCCAATGCGGTCAACTGCTGTGAATGTGGCAACTCGTTTGCAATTAGCCCATCTTCTCCAGCAGATCCAAATTACCTCCCGCTCAGGAGCCGTCGGCATTTGGTCAAGGTAATCGGTTAGGTCTTGACGAGCTTCTGTCCAACGGTTGAGCTGATAGTAAATGAAGCCGCGATCGCGCAGTTCGGTTAAAGCGCTAGGGAAGAGCAACAGAATGCGATCGATCACAGAAAGGGTTCGGAGTCGATCGTTTTTTGAAATATAGATGGCTTTTAAGTTCGTCAACAGTCGGGTCAAAAAATAGCGAGAACCCACCGGCTCTAAAAACTCTGGACGAAAATTGACGGGCTGACCATAAATTTGGCTCAAGCGCTCCTGGCAATCTTCAGCAAACATGGTTTCGCCCCGATGGAACGGATCGACAAACAGCAGCATTTCTTCAACGGCAGGACGCACTAAAAAATGTCCCGGCATTCCGACTCCCACCATCGGAAAATTAATTCGTTGTGCCACTGCCAAGTACACCAATGAGAGCGTGATAGGGATGCCAATGCGGCGATCGAGAACTTCGTTCAGGTAGCTATTGCGAGGATCATAATAATCCTCCGTGTTTCCAGAAAACCCCAGATCGTCATAGAGATATTGGTTCAATGTTTGAATCATGCGCAGGGGATAGCGCTCAGTGGGAAGCCTTGCCATGACTTCGGCTGCCATTGTTTCCAAAGCGGTGAGATAAAATTTGACATCTAGCCCAGGATATTCTTCTTGAGCCAAATATAAAGCTGCTGTTGCCAGATCAATCTGCTCATCGGGCTGATTAATCTCTTCATAAAATCTCTGTCGCGCTTGGGGAAAATCCATGCTAAGCCGTTTCCTTCGTTCGTCTCAAAAGCAAGTTCAGCCGAAGTTTTGCCAGTTATCAGTTTCCCATAGTTTGGGCTTCAAGTTATTTCCCAACAGAGCTGGGTGATCTGTGCTGAGGGATCTAGGTGCTGAGTCGATCGCCCCAAAAAGCCATCAGCCTCGATAGTTTTAGAGTTGATAGCAGTAAGCCCTCGTGGCTGTAGTTACTTCCCTCTCTCTAGCCGAGTTTCATGCCTCAAAATCATTGCCTGAGCCATACTGCAAAGCTTCTAACCCTCGAAGAAACCCATATTTTTGGCTGGGCGAAAGATGTTTTGCCCAAGGTTTGAGGGAGCGGGCGATCGGGTAAAGCCCTGCATAAACGCCTAAATTAACATAATGAATTAACCATTCTAGTAACGTTCCTATCCCCACCTGGGGGATGACCTTTAGCACTAGCAAAGGATGCATCACGGAAACTCTCAGCAGGGTTTTTAGCAGGGCAGAAAACTGCACCACGTCTTGCAGAAACGGTTTCAAGACAGGCTCTCCAAGCTGCTCCATGGCTTGAAAAACCCCTGAAAGAAGGGCATTAATTTGATCGGGGGCAATAGTTTGATGGATGCCGACGCTCATCGATCGCTGAAAGAGCCAGGTTACCGCTAAGTTGGGCTGATAGGGCTGGAGCCGAGCCAAAGCACGACGATGCAGTAAATCTGTTTCAAGGGCAGCCTCTATGCCTTCAGTGAGCCGTTTGAGATGCCGAATCATGGAGCCAAACCCACCAAAGCTGAGGGGCGACTGACTGCCGCTGCTGTCGCCAATTGCCAGAATCCGGTTCCACCTGGGCTGCAACGGACTTTGACGATAGCAAGGGAAAAACCCAAACAGGGCGCGTTGAAACTGGAGCTGCTCGATCGCCACCTTTTGATATTCGGGCAAGAGCTGCAAATAATCTTCAAATAATGCTTCTAGGCTGGGGCGTTGAGGATCAGCATCTAAATAAGTAAAAAGATAGGTCGTTCTGCCATCGCAGGCGGGAAAGGCTTCCCAAAAATACTGACATTGGTTTTGGATGGGGGTAAAAGAGGCAAAGAGATCGCCAGTCTCATTTTGAGGAAAGCCTTGAGCGCAGCTTCCCACCACCAGACAGATGGCATCGGGTTGTTGCCCTTGCCGCGCTTGCCGAGAAACAGGAGAGAAGTGCCCCATCGCATCTAGCATCAATCTACTGCGATAGGAATTACTGGGATAGAGAGGCGCTGAATCGTCGATCTGCGTGACGGCGATCGCCACTCCATTGGGATGGACGATCGCTTCTTTAAAAGCGACTTGCTCAAATAATTGTCCGCCCGCTGCCAGAAATTTTGACTTCAGGGTTTCGAGGAGAAAAATCGGGTCAACGCCAATGTTAAGCACATCTTTGACCCAGAGTTCGATGCCTAGATGAAAGCTGAGACGGGCAGGATTGTATTGGGTGGCGATCGCCTTGTCTAGTTCTGCTTCTGTCAATAGATCCAGCGCTATCAATACCTGCAATTCTTGGCGAGAAATATTCCACTCTTGCTGCCGCCCTCGCAAAATGCCCCGCTCTAAGAGCGCGACTCGCCATCCGCGCCGAACCAATGCCGCGCCCATGATGATCCCCAGCGTGCCGCCACAAATCACCACATCCCATTCCACTTCATCCAGTGGTTCAGATCTCTCGGTCACCACAATGGCAGTGGGTACGGCGTTTTCTCGATAGCTTTGCCAAAGGCGATCGGCACTGCGAAGGGCTGTCAGGGTGCCGGGCAATTGGGAAAGAATCTGCTCAGTAAGACTCATGGTGAAAAGGGGCGAAAGAACGCTTGATTGAGATCTTAGAGAGAAGCAGTAAGCAGACGAATCAAGCTGTGAGCCTTAGGGGATGTTTGAGAAGGCTCAAAAATTCTGACATTCGCCCCCAATTTAGGAGACTTCAGCAACCCTTTCCCTTCAAAGTCCCCCAAAATGGGG
>JAAUPA010000264.1 GCA_012034615.1 Leptolyngbyaceae cyanobacterium CSU_1_4
TCCCATCCACCCATCCACCCATCCACCCATCCACCCATCCACCCATCCACCCATCCACCCATCCACCCCCTTATGACAGCCCCCCCGCCGTCTGAGCCGCTGTTTCCATGAATACGGTCTGCGAATCTTGCTCGCTACCGGGCGAACCGGGTCGCCGTTGAATGTAGTGTCCGTCGGGCTGTAAGTCCCAGGCGTGGCGGTTGTCTGCCAGCATAATGCCCAAGATTTCTTGAATATCTTTTGTAATTTCTGGGTCTTCGACGGGGGTAATCACTTCCACCCGGCGATCGAGGTTGCGGGGCATCCAGTCGGCGCTGCCCAGGAAAACTTCTTCCTGTCCATCATTATGAAAGTAGAAAATTCTAGAATGTTCTAAATATCGCCCCACAATACTGATGATTTTAATGTTATCGCTAATACCAGGAAGCCCAGGACGCAAACAGCAAATACCCCGAATAATCAGGTCAACTTTAACGCCCGCCTGAGAAGCTTCGTAAAGAGCTTTAATCATTTGTGGATCAACCAGAGCATTCATTTTTGCCACAATGCGGGCATGACGATTGCCCTGAGCGTGTTCAATTTCTCTTTGAATTAATGCCACCATCCGATCGCGCAAATTCACTGGAGCCACTAAGAGCTTGCGATAGCTTTTCTGCCGAGAGTATCCGGTCAGATAATTAAACAAATCTGTTAAGTCTGCTCCCAAATCTTCTCGGCAGCTCAGCAAGCCCACATCGGTATAAAGGCGAGCGGTTTTGTGGTTGTAGTTGCCGGTGCCAATGTGGAAATAACGACGAATGCGATCGCTCTCCCGTCGCACTACCAAAATCACCTTGGTATGAGTCTTCAACCCCATCAAGCCATACACCACATGCACCCCCGCACTTTCTAGCTTGCGTGCCCGGTGAATGTTGTTCTCCTCATCAAACCGAGCCTTCAGCTCCACCAGCACCGCCACCTGCTTTCCATTTTCGGCAGCCGACATAAGGGCGTTGATAATCGGAGAATCACCAGCCGTACGGTAAAGGGTCATCTTGATCGCCAGCACATTAGGATCAAAGGCTGCTTGCGTAATAAACGTTTGCACCGATCGACCAAACGAAAAATAAGGATGATGCAAAAAGACATCGCCCCGACGAATCACCGAAAAAATATCCTCTTTGTCTTCAGTCGGCGCTGCCAGTTGTTCAAGCGTTAACTCATTGGTTCTGCGGAGCCGAGGCGGGGTTACCACAGTACGAGGACTATCCTTCAGCTTAGGCACAGGCAGCCCCATCAATGCCATTAAATCTCTCAGCCCCAGCAGCCCCTCAACTTCATAAATATCGCTTTCAGTCAGTTCCAACTCTTCTTTCAGGGTTTGGCGAATAAACTCGGGGGTATTGGCTTGAATTTCCATGCGCACTGCCATCCCGCCTAAACGCCGCTTGCGAAGTTCTTGCTCAATGGCTTGCAACAAGTCATCCGCTTCATCTTCTTCCAGCTCAAAATCTGCGTTGCGCGTAATGCGAAAGGGATAATATTCCAAAATATCCATTCCCACAAACAAAAACTTCAGGTTATAAGCAATCACTTGCTCTAAGGGAATGCCTGTCCAAATGGTCGATCGCCCTTCACCTCGACCTGCAAATCAGGCGGCAACACAATAAACCGGGGCAGCACATCGGGCACCTTAACCCTGGCAAAATGCTCCTCCTTGGTCTCCACATCTTTAACCACCACTGCCAGGTTCAGGCTGAGATTAGAAATATGGGGAAAAGGATGCCCCGGATCAACCGCCAAGGGGGTTAAGACCGGAAAAATTTGTTCTTCAAAATAGCTTTGTAGATAAAGCCGTTGTTCTTGGTTGAGATCGATGTAATTGAGCAAGTAAATGCCTTTGGCGGCAAGCTGAGGTCGGATTGCTTCCTCAAAGTGGCGATCTTGTTGCTGTGCCATGGGGCGCAGGCGATGGGCGATCGCTTCAATTTGGGCTTCCGGCGATCGACCATCGGGCGACAGTTGATGAACTTCTGCCTCCACTTGCTGTTTCAGTGCCGCCACCCGCACCATAAAAAACTCATCTAAGTTAGAGCTAAAAATTGCCATAAACTTCAACCGTTCTAGCAACAGCGTGCGCGGATCAAACGCTTCGTGCAACACACGATTGTTGAATTCTAGCCAGCTTAGCTCACGGTTAAAGTAATACTGTGGGCTAGTTAAGTTAATTTCTTCGGGCACAGCTTTTCTAACTCGGGGCATGAGTTTGAGACGACGTAGGGCTTAGCAATTTTAGCAGGAGGAAGCAAAAACGGGTTAAGGCGATCGCCCAAATTCCCCCTCTTCAATTCCTTTCCACCATTCCCCCAAGTTCATCACATCTTGGTGAATATCTGCAAGCTCCGCTTCATACTGTTCAGGTGCTAACGACAAACGACGCTCTGCAAGCTTTTGCAGCCGAAGCTGAGCCAAAAGCCAGGGCTTAGAAATCCCATCGATCGCCTCCAAATATCTTGCCAAATCCTTGCTATCCATAGGTCAACAATCCATACAAAAAGTATTTAAAGTTGCCTATTACAGTAGCAAACCGATCGGCAACCCACCCAAAGAAAACAGAGACGCTTACAGAAACGCCTCAGTTCTTCAGCTTGATGATATGACCTAAGAAACAGTTTAGAAACAAAGAGTTCGCCCCCTGAATCTCCGTTAAAAAGGGAGACTTCAGAGTTTTGGATCGGTTTCCTCCTTCCGAGGGAGGATTAGGGAGGATCTAGGCAGAAAACGTAGTTCAGCTAACTTTAAATTCGCTTACAAACAGTTTCTAAAGCATCCCTTTTAAGACCCTTTTGCTTCAAAATCAGGGCTTGGGGAGTGAATGGTTAGATGACTAGGTAGATACCCATCCACCCTCTACCCATCCACCCTCTACCCATCCACCCATCCACCCTCTACCCATCCACTCTCTACCCATCCACCCATCCACCCCTCAAACCAAAGCTGACAGACTACTAGCTGCAAGCCGCTAAGTTTTGGGCAGCAAAATCCCAGTTCACTAACTGATCCAAGTAATTGGAAATAAAATCAGGTCTACGATTTTGAAAATCGACGTAGTAGGCATGTTCCCACACATCTAACGTCAGTAAAGGCGTTTGCCCATGCACCAAAGGGTTCTCAGCATTACCCGTCTTGGTAACTTTCAAAGCACCGTTATCTAACACCAACCAAGCCCAACCACTGCCAAACTGCGTAGCAGCAGCAGTTTTGAAAGCTTCCTTAAGCTTGTCAAATCCACCCAAGTCACTATCAATTTTTGCTGCCAAATCGCCCGTCGGGGTGCCACCGCCATCAGGCTTCATGCTGCTCCAAAAAAAAGTATGGTTCCACACCTGAGCCGCATTATTGAAAATGCCTACCTTATCTGCATCCCCAAAGCTTGTCTTGATCACTTCCTCGATCGGCATATCAGCCATGGGAGTATCTTTAACCAAGTTATTTAAATTAGTGACGTAGGCAGCATGATGCTTGCCATAGTGAAACTCAAACGTACGGGCTGACATGTTGTGTGCTTCAAGCGCACCCGGATCATAGGGTAAGGGAGACTGTGTGAATGCCATTGTGCTTAATCCTCTCAGTTCAGACTATTGATAGAATTTTATATCAAAAATAGATCTCTGACCAGTTGCCAAAGAACCTCATCCTTTTGGACAGAAATCTCTAAATAGTAGAGAAGCCTAATGCTTCTTCTGCAAATACACTGCTGTCAATGCCTTATGTTTGATGCTCTTGCCGATCGCCTAGAATCTGCCTGGACAAAGCTCCGGGGACAGGACAAAATTTCTGACTCCAACATTCAGGACGCGCTGCGTGAAGTTCGTCGAGCTTTACTAGAGGCGGATGTTAACCTGCAAGTCGTTAAAGATTTTATTGCCGAAATTCAACAGAAGGCGCAGGGATCGCAGGTGGTTTCTGGCGTTCGCCCCGATCAGCAGTTCATTAAAGTGGTTTACGACGAGCTGGTTACTGTCATGGGCGAAACGAACGTTCCCCTGGCAGAAGCCAACACAGCGCCCACCGTTGTATTGATGGCGGGCTTACAAGGAACGGGTAAAACCACCGCAACGGCAAAATTAGCGCTCCATCTCCGCAAGCAAGAGCGAACTACGCTTCTAGTCGCAACAGATGTTTATCGACCGGCGGCGATCGATCAATTAATCACCTTAGGCAAACAAATTAATGTGCCCGTCTTTGAGATGGGCAGTGATGCCAACCCCGTAGAGATTGCCCGTCAAGGAATTGCCAAAGCCAAAGCCGATGGCATTGATACCGTCATTGTGGATACTGCCGGACGGCTACAAATTGACCAGTCCATGATGGATGAGCTGGTGCAAATAAAAGCGGCAATTCAACCCCACGAAGTTTTGCTGGTAGTGGATGCGATGACGGGGCAAGAGGCAGCCAGCCTGACCCGAACCTTCCAGGAGCAAATTGGCATTACGGGCGCAATTTTGACAAAAATGGACGGCGACACGCGCGGTGGGGCAGCTTTATCCGTGCGTCGCATTTCAGGGCAACCCATTAAATTTATCGGAGTCGGTGAAAAAGTCGAGGCGTTGCAGCCGTTTTATCCCGATCGCATGGCTTCCCGCATTTTGGGCATGGGCGACGTGCTGACCTTGGTTGAAAAAGCCCAGGAAGAGGTGGATTTTGGTGAGGCAGAAAAGCTCCAGGAGAAAATTTTAAGCGCTAAGTTCGACTTCACCGATTTTTTGAAGCAAACCCGCATGATGAAAAACATGGGGTCTTTAGCCGGAATCATGAAGTTGATTCCGGGCATGGGCGGCAAGATTTCGGATGAGCAGCTTCAGCAGGGCGAAATTCAACTAAAGCGCGCAGAAGCCATGATCAGTTCAATGACCCTGGAGGAGCGACGCGACCCTGATTTACTGGCGGGTTCGCCCAGTCGTCGTCGTCGGATTGCCAAAGGGGCAGGGTTTGGGCTAGACGCGGTGAGTAAGCTGGTCAGCGATTTCCAAAAAATGCGATCGATGATGCAGCAAATGGGGCAAGGCAACTTTCCAGGAATGGGCGGAATGCCCGGAATGGGAGACATGTTTGGCGGCGGCGCACCTGCGGCTGGACAGGGACAAGCTCCGGGCTGGCGGGGGTATCCGGGGGTGCAAATTCTACTAAAAAGAAGAAGAAAGAGAAGAAAAAGAAGGGCTTCGGAAACCTCTAGCAGGTGCCATTTTAGTTCTGTTCAAGCTGAACAGATAATTGCCAAGGTTGATCATCATCCTGTTCCCTACCGTGATAGGCTCATAGGGGTAGGATTCATGTTTCATGGTATCCCTACGCCTTGCCTTTGCCGATGAGGCTGCTATAAATTCCGTTACAAAACAGACTAGACAGACTAGATAGATTAGGAGCGATCGCAATAATGGTTCTGAAATTTTTGGGCATTGGTAAAAAATCTGAATTTGTCTTAGAAGCCCCTCCCGCAGACTCCCAGCCTGCTGCCAAGCCTGCCACTGAGTCTGCTAAGTCTGCCGCCGCCGAGCCATCTCATGTGGATGTGAAAGCTGCGCTCGTTCCTGCGGTCGAGCAGATCTCTAAGGCGACCACAAAAGTAAAGAAGACTTTAAAAGAAGTAAACATTGAGAAACAGGCTAAAGCGGAAAAAGGCAAGGTTGAAACCAATGGCTCTGAACCTTCAGATCCAGCCAAGCCTGCGCCTAAGCCCGAACCCACTCTCACTAATTTTGCTACGACCCTTCAAGTCAACAACACTCCTCGCCGTCGTCCGGGGCCCAGCCTAAACCCATTTAAAGACATGGCAAAGCAAGTTAATCCTCGTAAATAAGCTTAGTGGTAGCAAACTAGCAAATTAGCAGACTATGTAGCAATCCTAAATCAGGCGTGAGATGCACAGATTTTCCCCTCACCCTAAATCCCTCTCCCACTCCGGGAGAGGGACCTTTGATTTTTGACTCCCTTCTCCCGCCTTGGGCTACCGTGTATACACAAGTGATCGAATCTAGCCAAGTCCCTGGCGAACCCGCCCCCCAACCCCCCAAATTGGGGGACTTCCGATCCAGTTCTGT
>JAAUPA010000265.1 GCA_012034615.1 Leptolyngbyaceae cyanobacterium CSU_1_4
GTTGGGAGAAGGGGTTAGGGGATGAGGGAAACGCGCATCATCCTCATCGACAAACCCCTGCATCCGTTCCAAACAAGCCGTATACAGCGGTTCTAGAATATTCAACGCCGCAAACAAAAACGCCCCCGATCCACAGGTGGGGTCTAGCACCGAAACCTGTTCAATGGCTTGATAGAATGCCTTCAACAAATCCGAGCTTTCGCAACTGGTGATTACATCCTGGGCAAACTGGCGAATATCCAGGTTATAGGTAATCAGATCATTGATCTGGGTGACTTCTCCCGCCGCCAGCTTTTGCCGAAGTTCCATGCAGCGTTTGCGCCGCGCTACGTGCTCCCGCCAGGTTTCCGTCGGTAGGGCAAACCCCTCAGCCGCAGCCTTATTCCAACCGCCCCGTTGCGAAACATCCTCAATGCCAGCGGCAATCTCGGTTGGGAGTTCCAGATCCACCCCATAACGAACAGCGGGATAGATGTAATGGTCAGGACTTTCCCGTAGCAACGCCCATACCGCCCCCTCTGGCTTAAACGCCACCTTACAGCCCTTTTCTGCCCGATCAAACAAAAAGGGAAGAATTGTATTCTTGCTGATGTACTCTGTGATGTCTTCCTTGGTGTAGTACGCCCCCATTTGCTTCTGGTTGATGTACTTCTCAAAGATGTAGCCCAGCACATCGGGGTTGATTTCGTTTTGGTTGCGAAGCGGTCTGTCGTCTAAATGCCAGTCGTACTCATCAAAAAAGTTAAAGACTTGCTCAAACGCCGCATCGGGAATTTGCAGGGTGCGATCGTACTTTTCTTCCAACTGGTGGACTTCAAACAAGCCGCCATTCAGATAGGGAATTTTGCCCAGCAGTTGGTCTAATTCAAGATTGCGATCGGGCTTACCCAACCCCTCATGGAACAGCTTCAGCAAAAACTGCTGATAAAACGAATGAAACGTATCCGTCCCCCATTCCGCCTGACACCGCTTGAGCCGATGGCGCAGGTAATTAATATCGCCATCCAAGAAATTTTTCTTTTGGATGAAGTAGACAAACATCAAGCGGTTCAGCATCAGCGACGCATACCAGGTGCGATCGAATTCTGACTGAATACCGTCAATAAACTTGAGGAACTGCCCGTGTTCTTTTTCAAACCGGGTAAAGAATTTCTTGGTAACTTTCTCGACATCAAAGGCTTTTTTGACTCGTTGGGCGACTTCTACCAGGGTAAGTTTTTCTTCTTCCGCAAAGGCGATTGCCAACGCCTCTAATTTCTGCAACAACCGCTCGGCAGACTGCCCCACTTGATACTGTTCAAATCGGGGTGCCAACGGTTTCCCCGGCTCCTGTCGCACCCACATCCAGATTTGTTGGGTTTTGCCCTCATCCCCAAACACCAAAAGGTGTGATTTGCTGTAATCCGTCAATTGGCGATCGAGCTTCACCCGGATTGGACGCGCCGGAATCTCTGAGGTGAGGCACTGGTAGACGATGAAGCCGCGCTTTTGAGCAATAGACACCACCTCAAAGGGTTCGCCATCCACCTCAAGGGTAAGGTGACGCGATCGACCGTATCCCAGCCCAGTTCTTCAATAAACAGGGACTCAAAATCAAACTTCTGGAGATACTTTTGGGCGCGTTGGCGATTCAGTGGCATGGGGCAAGGTCAGGTCAAGTGGATAACGGTTGTTTAGAGTAGATTCATTTTTCCCAGAGTTCCTCCTTAGTTTTAGCCTCTAAATAACCCCATCGAACAGATAATCTGCGCTCCGTCTCGCCGTTCCTCTGGGTTGATCACACATAGGGCATCGTGCTCCCGCAGAAACGTCACCAGTTTTGCTAACTGTTCATCGCTAATTCCTGCTTTGAACTCTCGATTCAGGCGGGCGATCGCATTCTGCTTCAGGGGATGCTGGTTGATTTCCTCGATCGCCCGTTCCAGGTTTTCCCATTCCGTCCCCATTGCCAGTAGAGGCGTGGTTTCGCGGACGTGTTGCGTGTATGCCATCAGGCGATCGTAAGTTCGTGCCGCTGCACTGCGCTTATTGCCCAACGTGCCTGCCACCGTCTTGGTTTGCTCAGCGATCAGTTCTGCCCCCCTTGTCACCAGTTCATGATGTTGGGGATGGCGGGGTAAAGGCGGGGTATCAATGCTGCACCGTGCCATGCGTAAAATTCGCATCTGAGACTGGGTGACGCTGTTACCGTCCTTGTCTACCCATGCCAAAGCGTCGGTGCCGCTATCCGTGCGGAGGTACAACAACACACCCTCTGGATCAGATCCTGTGGGTTCATGCTCCCGTGTGGAGTACACCACATCGGGCAATTTTTCGATCATCCCTTTCAGGGCAGGGTTGGCATCGATCGCACTTTGCCAGATCTGCAACGCCTCGGAGGTCAAATCCACATCCCCTTCTTCTGCCTCATCCAGCACCCCGGATCGCTCATTGTAAAGATTCATTAGCATCTCCCGCGCTTGCTCATCCTCAAAAAAGGCTTCATCGGTGCCTACCACTTCTTGATTTTCGTTGAGGCGATCGCGCAACCGTCCCCGCAGGTTAATTAGCCGCTCCACCCCCTCCGCAGGCAAAAACGAATAGCAGAGAATTTCGTCCGCCTGCTGCCCAATCCGGTCTACCCGTCCTGCCCGCTGAATCAGGCGGATAATTGCCCAGGGCAAATCGTAGTTGAGAATGATGGCACAATCTTGCAAGTTTTGCCCCTCACTCAACACATCCGTCGCCACCAACACCCGCAATTGTTCAGCTTCTGGAATAGGTTTTTCATTACTGATGGGGCTAAACCGCCAAGCCAGAGCCGTCGGGTCAGTCGATTGTCCGGTCGCCAAACCAATCTGAGTGATGCCCTGCGCCTGCAACGCTGTTGCCAGATACCGAGCCGTATCGGCAAACTGAGTGAAAATTAGCACCTTATCTGTAGGATGTTGCTGTTGAAGCAAATCCACCAATGCTACCAGCTTGCTATCCTCAACTGGGTTCCAACTACCCGCCAGTTGCAAAATGCCGATCAACGCCGTGGCATCTTGCTGAAGATGCTGCTGCAACTCGGGACGAAACAAATTGGCGCGTATCCACTTAAACCGACGGGGATAGTGATCTCGATACAGGCGATAAATCTCTGCTGCCCGTTGAGCAAAATTCTGCTGCGGGTCACTGTCTTCTTCATCCACAGCCTCAGTTGTCTCTTCAGAACTTTCCCAGTCCTGACTCAGGAGCGAATCTTCGTCTTCATCGTTTCCCACCTCGTCCAGCAACGCGGCATCTTGGGTGCCAATTGGCAGAGGGAGGTCGTGGGCGATCGCATGAAGATACACATAATTCCGCAGAATATGTCGTTCCAACGACTGGATAAAGGCAGCACCGCTACTCTCTAATCGCTTAAACAAATTCGTGCGGCAAAAGCCCATCAACCGCTGCCCCGCATGGGAAAGATTGGCTAACAATTGCTCTTCCTCAGCACTAGCAATCGGACTGGGTAGGGGCGCAATGTATAACCCCAATCCATAGCGGGGCAAATTGAGAGCGTTGATGATATCCACCACACGATCGGCATACAACCGCGCATAGGGATCGCTCTGGGGTTCTCCAATGATGAATCGAACCGTCTGAGGACGACGGATCGGGAAATAGGATCGCCGCCCATCGGCAAATTCCAGATAGTACCGTTCCCCATCCTGTCTGGCATAAGTATTTTTGATAAAACTGCGGGTTCGCCGCACCATGTAGCGACTCATCAACTGCTGCCAGTCCTCCGGCTCTGGACTTTGCTCAAATGCCAAGAGCGATCGCACCGGGCTAGTGCTATGCCTGCGGCGAAACTGCATCTCACCGCCAATGCTACGAATGTAGGCTTCTGGCTTAATTCCTAAGTCGGCATCTGGGCGTAAAAATAACTGCAACTGAGCCGATAAGTCTAGATAGGTTTTGTTGTAGGGAGTGGCGGTGAGTAAAATGCATCGACTACCACTTTGCTCAATGTAATCCTTGATGGCTTGATACCGCTTGCCCTCTTTGTTTCGCAGGTTGTGGCTTTCATCAATCAGCACCAACCGAAACCGCGCTGGGACATTGGGCAATTCCTGAATCGCTCGGCTAATTGGCACCACCTTGCCCCGCAAGCCATAGCGATCGATGTAACCCTGCCACATTTTTTCCAGGTTCTTGGGGCAGATAATCAGCGTACTGGTGCCATAGTCTTCCTCGCAGAGATGGGCGATCGCGGTTCCCACCAAGGTTTTACCCAACCCCACCACATCGCCAATGATCACCCCATTACGCTTACTGACATGGTGTGCCGCAATCTGCACTGCCGCTTCCTGAAAGGGCAAAAGCCCAAAACTGGAAGGGGCGCGATACTGACTCAACCCATCTCGTGCTTCCTGGGACAGGTGATACGCCATTTTCAGATAGACAAAATAGGGCTTGAGCGATCGCCCAGCCCAGCTTTCATCGATAATTTCCGCTAATTGCTCCGTAATATCCAAGCAAAAGCGATCGTCCCAACGCTCTTCAAACCACTGCTCCAGCTTACTTGTATCATCCCGATCCACCACTTCCACATTTAGCTCACCCTGAGATCTCAGTCCAGAAAGGGTCAAATTACTGCTGCCCACATAGCTAATGATGGGCGTGGCGCGATCTCGGCGATAAATCAGATACAGCTTGGCATGGAGGGGATGCCGCAAAAACAACTTGACCTGCAATTTGTGGGCGAGGAGTTGCGATCTCAACCGCTGCAAACCCTCCTCATCAGCGGCACTGGGAGCACCATAGGTTAGTTGCTGGCGGAACTCCTGTGCCATCAAGGTTTGTAACCGAATCGCCTGCCCCTGATCAATCCGCTCTGGCTCAACCCCGATCGCTAACGCTTGCCGTAATTCCTCCTTCGGCAAACGGTACATCCCCACCAGCAATCGACAAGCCTGCCCCTCACTACCCTCAAACCGCTCAATATCGGCATCAATTTGTCGCCATCCCCGCAAATTAAAATAGCCCACACAGAAATCAGCACGGTAGGCTTGCTTCAGGTAATGTTGCAACTCAGGCAGGATGGGTTGCTCGATATTGTCGTAAATACTGGACATGGATTTTATACAGAGCAGGATTTTGGGCTGACGTGATCAATCATATCCGGCAGGTTTTCAATTGGCTAAACGCTACCCTTTGCCCTGCTGAGAATCATGAAGTGCAGTCCTACCAATGCCCACGCCCTGAATTTTCAATACCAACCAGAAGTCCTCAAGCACCGTCCCAACAGATAACCTAAGCGGCACAACGTTCCCAATCAGCGGCGGCTAGTAATCTCCGCATCCCCACCAGTGACTCTCAACTGTCCGCTGCATTGGGGTTGTTAGGCTGCTGGCAACTTCGCCTATTTACGACTTTTCCAATATCCCGGTTCTCGGCTACAATGCATAACCGCCAAAATAAGAATGTAGTCTTGCTCGATTGTATAGAGGATTCCATAAGGGAATTTCCGCGCCATACATCGTCGAACATCATCGTCGATCACAGCATAACGAGTGGGGGATTCTCTGATCCGATAGACCGTATCCTCGATTGCATTGATGAACGCTTGTGCAATCTCAACCCGCTGCCCTGTATAGTATTGAACCGCTTCAGCATATTCAGTGAGGGCTTCAGGGTGAAATACATACTTCATGGTTCAATCAGGCGTCTAACTTGAGCCAAAGCATCTTCCCCCGGAATCGGTTGGACTGAACCGTCCCGAATCTCGGCTCTTCGTCTTTTGGCTTCAGCCACCCAAACTTCCTGAATGGTCGAATCGGTATCGAATTCTAGGCTCTCTACCAGCTTGTCTGCGAGAAGCGCCCTAGATTCGTTAGGCAAAGACAATAGTTCCTCTGTTAGCTGCTCGATTGATCGCATACCCTTCTCGCAGAATATTAAATCTAGAGATATTGTAACAAAAATCTGATATCTTCTAACTTGCTGAACCAAATATTCTGCTCTGAAGTAAGCTATGTAGCTTTACTAAACTAATGGCGTTTAGGAGCCTGAAAAACTTTTAAGAGT
>JAAUPA010000266.1 GCA_012034615.1 Leptolyngbyaceae cyanobacterium CSU_1_4
CTTCTATCGAATGATTTAATTGTTTTTAGCTCCCTTGTAAAATAATATACAAGAAGCGTCGTAGCGTTTGATACAAGACCAAGCGTTCTCCACAAGTCGCAACCAGAAGAAATACTAAGAAAGAGATGGCATTATGAAATATAAATTTAGTGGCGTTCCCCTCAGTCACCATGATTCTGATCACCACGCTTATTCCCAGAGAGTTTCTTTCGCCTTAATGGCACTAGCCGCCGCTACAGGTCTAGCTATCCTTGGAATGCCCCTCGCTCTCAGCAAATGAAGCTGAAACCCTACAGCCAGCGCTGGGTGCTGTTACTGCGATCGCCAAAAACTTTACCCAGGCACAAATCAAGCCCTTAGAAGCGGCTGTTCCGGGCGGCTGGAAAACCAACCAAATTGCGGCAGGAGTCGTGGCATATTCTGTTCCTGCTGAAGCCGTTGAAACCATTGAAGACCCAGTTTCTGCGATCGCCAGCGCGGGTTCAAGGTTAGACGGAACTCGCTTCCCCTACGTGTCTGAAGTGCGTGGATCTGACTTGTTAGCAAACCCGATCGCGCCAGGGGTTTATCAATGGACAAACACGTGGGAAGGAGAAGGATATAGCCGAGAGTATGATCGCCAAGGGCAGCTAGTTGCTGAACGAGAAGGAGGAGTCGATATTCACCTCACCTTTGTGTACGACTCAAACATCAAAGATCCCACAAAACCCAACTTAACGATCAAGGTTAAGAACAATCAAGATGCAACGGGGCAACTCACTAATTTGTCAGCCTTCTTGAACGATCCTGAGACTGGTTCTACGCTCGCTCGGCAAGACTTTGCCCAACTCCCACCTATCTATGATGTGATCGCAATGCGGAATGGTGGGTTTGGTGGAACAGAGACCAAAACTTTAGATCGTTTAGGAACGGTGACCTTCGCCTACCGAGTTTCCTTAGATGAACTCAATCGACAACCAATTAAGCTGCAAGCGATTAATCGCTACTTTAATGAACGGCTTCAAGAAATTGCCAGCTTAGAAGCCCAAGGCTGGGTCGTTAAAGAGGTACCAGCAGCTCGATAAAACTCTATGATTTCCCAGGCGCAAATTCCTTGGTGTTCACCTAAATCCTTTCCTATCCTTAGGGAGGGATTTTTAGGTTAGTCGTAGGTTCAGTCCGCAGTGTCGTCAGTTCGTAGGTTTTTAGACAAAAAGTTACCTGAGGCGAATTGAAAGACCCTGCTCCTAGGAGTGCACGATCGCTAGGTTTGGGTTATCCTTGCATAGCCAGAGCAAGGTATGATACCTCTAGTTAATCAGAAAAAACAATGGTAGAACGTCCAATTAAGAAGTCTGAGCGTCCAGCTAAAGACACCGAGACAGACAGCCTTGATAGCTCCCAGCCTTCTGGAGAGCGGAGTTCTCCTCCTCCCCCGACTCGCAATAAAGACCGCGACAGCGATCGGGATAAAGACCGGGATAAAGACCGCGATCGCTCCAAGGGCAAGAGAGACTCTAGGGACAAAGGTGAGCCTCGCGTAGCCGGTAATCCTGCCCTCATGCGCGGTCCCAAGCCTGCTAAAGCCAAGCCTCCTGTGGAAGAAGTTCCTGAGGAAGTTGCTGCGGAGGAAATTGTTTTTGAGGAAGAGGTCGAAGCTCCAGTAGAAGCAATACCAGTAGAAGCAATTATTGAACCTCCGGTAAAAGCTCCAACCGAACCGCCTGTCGAAATTCCGGCTGAAGCCCCAACCGAACCGCCTGTCGAAGTGCCCGCCGAAGTGCCCGCCGAGCCTCCAATTAAGATTCCTGCCGAGCCTCCGATTGAAGTACCTGCTGAGCCTCCCCTTGAGATCCCGGCTGAAGTGCCCGCCGAGCCTCCAACCGAAGTCCCGGCTGAACCTCCTGTGGAAGTGAGCACTGATCTTCCCATTGAGATTTCTACGCAGCCTCCAGCGGAAGAATCCGCCGAATCTCCCACCGAGATTCCTGCCGAGTCGCCGCTCGAAGCATCAGCCGAGCCCTTGGAAACTCCTGTTGAAATGGTTCCTTCCGAGCCTTCAACCGAAGCTTCTTCTGAAGTTCCATCTGAAATTTTAGTAGAAGCAGCCCCAGTAGAAGGAGTCATTGAAGGAGTTGAAAAACCCTCTGAAGAGTAGAGGATTTGCTTCTTCCATCTCTTGGGGAGGGGCGTGGCGTACAGCGAAGCCTAGCGATATCAAAAAGATGGGGCTTCAAAGTCACTCAACCCCAAATACTTTTAAATTGTTCAACGAATCAATTAAAAGCCAGTGTGGCGAGGAAAGGGGAAAGTTAAATTATTATAAGAATAATTAATAATTCCCCTCGCCCTAGATTCTCTCAACATGGTTGAACTGCTCCGCCCGGTCGTGACCTGGATTAATCAACTGGCTGAAGTTCCTCAAGCTGAATGGGATGCTTTGGCAATGCCGCTCAAAACTCCATTTTTAGAGTGGGAGTGGCTCAATAACATGGAAACGTCTGGTAGTACCACTGCAAGGACGGGCTGGCTGCCAAACCATCTCACGGTTTGGCGCGATCGCCATCTCATTGCAGCAGCACCGCTCTATTTGAAGGGGCACAGCCAGGGTGAATTTGTCTTTGATCATCAGTGGGCAGATTTGGCAAGCCGACTCGGCATTGAGTACTACCCAAAAATGCTGGGAATGTCGCCCTTTACTCCGGCTGAAGGCTACCGCTTTTTGATGGCTCCTGGAGAAAATGAAGACGAAATTACGGCATTAATGATTGATGCGATCGATCGTTTCTGCATTCAAAACAACATTTCAGGCTGTAATTTTCTCTACGTCGATCCTCAATGGCGATCGGTGATGGAACGTCACGGCTTTAGCTCCTGGATGCATCATAGCTATGTTTGGAGCAACCAAAACTTTCAAGGATTTGATGATTATTTAGGCGCATTCAATGCCAATCAACGACGCAATATTAAACGAGAGCGCAAAGCAGTTGAGCAGGCAGGATTGATCATTAAACCCCTCACAGGGGAACAACTTTCAACCGCACTTTTGTCACGGGTCTATGACTTTTATTGTGATACTTGTGACAAATTTGGTTGGTGGGGCAGTAAATATCTAACCCGTCGCTTTTTTGAACAGCTTTACCCTAACTACAGTCATCGAGTGGTAATGTTTGCCGTGTATAACGCAGAGAATGCTGAAGATCTAGTTGGCATGTCGTTTTGTTTAACGAAAGATACGAACCTTTATGGGCGCTATTGGGGAGCGTTTCAAGATTTTGAGAACTTGCATTTTGATACGTGCTATTACACGCCTATTGAATGGGCGATCGCGCACAATATTCAAACTTTTGATCCGGGGGCAGGCGGACAACATAAGAAGCGCCGTGGGTTTCCGGCTACCCAAAATTATTCACTTCACCGTTTCTACAATCGCCGCTTTTCTGAAATTTTGCGTACTTACATGGGTGAAGTTAATGCCATGGAGGCACAACAAATAGAAGCAATGAACGCCAACATCCCCTTCAAACAAGAACAGGAAAACGAAAGCCCAGCTAAGGAGATGGGAGATTTCATCATCTCGCCTGATTAATAGACGATCGAAAGCTAAGTTTTTTCGAGATTTAGTAGGGTTTAACCAAGTTCAATATCCTGCTTGTTGCAGCCGAGACATGAGCCCTACTCGATGACCATAGTCCTCTCGCATTTTTTTAATTCGATCAAAAAATTGGGGCAAGGTTTGTTGATGTTCTGCCAGGTCTCGCAAGTCGATCAAATATTCGATCGCCTGGTCATACGCTTTAGTTTGCTTCAGTTCAATTAAACGAAAAACTTCTTGCCACATTAGGGCTTCTTTGGGTGCCATAACTTCTAGTTGGGCGGCTCGAACTTGGCGGGCAATTTGTTGTTCGCGGGTTTTGCGGTTTTTTTCTTGGGTCAGAGCGATCGCCATCAAGTCGGCAAGCGATCGCCTGGGCTGCTCAGACTCCCCCATAGAGCGAGGCTGAAGATTGACTTGGCGTAATCGCTGAATCAACTGGCTCGCCAAATGGGATTCGCCCCGCACTAACCGCACCAGAAAGTCATTGCGTTCCGTTTCCGGCAAAGCCGCCACCCAAGCTTCAATCGGCTCACATTGTTCCTCTTCAAAGGGACTATTTTGGGCAGCAGCGCTCAGCAGGTCTTCATCCAAGCCAAACAAATCAACAAAAGAACTGAGCGCAGAAGAGAGATTGCCTAAATTAGGAGGCACAGGCGGTTCAAGTAAATCTTCATCCTCTAGATCAACTTGAATGGCAATTAACCAAGCCAAGTACAACATTCGCAGGTCACCTCGCAGCAAGTCATCGCGCAGCGGCACCAGCTTTGTGAGCCAGTCTTCTTCCCGAATCCAACCTAAGCCTTCTTCTTCAGTAATTTTGAGGTTAAGCAGGACGTGCTCAGAGGTTGTGGAAACCGTGAGAAAATGGGGAACACAATAGGGAGCAAAAAGAGCAGGATTGAGGAGCGATCGCGGGAACCGAAAGATCACCTGTTGAATGCCAAAGCTTGCCTGATACAACATGGCATCAAAGCACCTCTCCACCAAATGTTGGGGATCGGTTTTAAAATCACTCACCTTAAAATCATCAAAGCTATAAATAAAAGTTGCTTTACTAGAAGTCAGCTCAACGCGGCTAGACAAACCCCTAACATAGGACAACTCATCTTTTGTAAGGGGTCGATCTAATGCTTGAAATTCGTAGTGCTGATACTCACTCATTGCATTCGTCCTATTGGTCGTTTGACGACAACTTTGATATTATCGACATTACATAGGACTCTAGCGAAAAACGAGTCAATACGCACGATCTCTCCGCATTCTCATCAATGGCGTACGCAGAACAAGATCGAGATTTTAAGAACTGTATCGTTCTTCCGCCCAAGGATCACCTCGATGGTGATAGCCATTGCGCTCCCAAAAGCCCAGTTCCTGATGATCTAGAAACTCCAAGCCATTGATCCATTTAGCGCTTTTCCAAGCATAGATATGAGGAACGACAGTGCGCATAGGACCACCATGGTCAGCAGGCAAAGGCTCACCCATCAAAGTATGGGCAAAGAAATTCTCTTCCCGGATAAAATCATCCATGGAAATATTAGTGGTGTAGCCGCCATAGCAGTGCTCCATAATATGCACCGCTTGCGGATCGACTTCAAGGTGCTGCATAAAATCGGTGACTTTTACACCCGTCCACTGCACATCTAGTTTTGACCAAGTGGTGACACAGTGAAAATCAGCCGTGAAATCATGCTGAGGCATTGCCATAAAATCTGCCCAAGTAAAAGTTTTGGGCGTAGCCAAACCCCAAACCTTAAGTTCCCAGGCTTCAGGGCTGATAGTAGGAGTTTCGCCATAGGTGAGCACCGGAAAGCCCTTTGCCAAATGTTGCCCAGCCGGAACTCGTGCTTGCTGATCGGGGGTCGGTTTTTGAAAAAACTTGCCTAACATGGGCATGCCTCGCGGGATGGGGATGAAGGGGGCAGAGATTAAGGGGAGCGCTACAAAACAAATCCGGCATTAGGTTGAGACTTTCTAAGGTCTATTCTAAATGCCGGATTGAGAATCAGCGAAGCACTAGAGGCGGCTTGCTTACTCTTCCTCTTCTTCTTCGGATTGAGGATAAATGAAACTTGTAGAGCGGTTTGTTAGAACAGACTTGCCGAGGGAAAGTGCTTTTTGGGCAGCGACCGCAGCCTTTTTCTTCCAGTTTGCTTTACGCTGATCGCGCTTGGAGCTTGAGGTTTTCTTCTTAGGAACAGCCATGAGCGGAGATACCGACTTTTTACAACCTTTCTATAGTAGCGGTTGAATCTCTGATCTGTACCAATCTTTATGAATTTGCTATTTTACGCGATATACCACTAACCTGAACCCTCTACCCCCAGCCCTCCTGCATTGGGCTACCGTGTATACACAAGTGATCGAATCTAGCCAAGTCCCTGGCGAACCGCCCCCCTAAATCCCCCAAATTGGGGGACTTCC
>JAAUPA010000267.1 GCA_012034615.1 Leptolyngbyaceae cyanobacterium CSU_1_4
AAGTCGATTTTAAGAAAAACTTCAGGTACTTGGCTGATATTTTGGACAGAAGCGATCGAGCCGAGGAAGTTTTAGCGGAGTACGACCAGCGAATTCAAAGATTTCGCAAACAGCTAGAAGAGAATCTGCAAACTAATACAGTATCTGTAGTTCACCTCATCGGTTCAACAGTTTCCATTTATGGACCAGGCATTGTTCCCTATGGTCAGGTTATGGCTGATGCAGGTATACAGCTTGTCCCTGCATACAAGAATCTAGAAAATGGTTACTTGGGACTAAGCATCGAAAATTTGCCTGACTGGGATGCTGATATTTTGTTTGTTGTAATATCTCAGACAAGAGATGCTAAAAATCTCAAATCATTATCGTTTTTGAAGCAGCCAATTTGGTCAAAATTGAAAGCGGTACAGAATGGACAAGTTTATGCAGTAAATTGGGCACACACTGTTGTAGGTCCAATTACGGCTACTCGGTTTATTGACGAACTATATGAATATTTCAACACGTCCTAAACCTATAGCTTAAATAGATGAAGTGAATCAATATAATCGATCGCAATTTGTGTAGAGAAGACGATCGAATGTTTGAGGCAGGAGATGAGTAGGAGTGATGGATGAGTTGAGCGATCGGGTTTTGTATCGAGAAGGCGATCGATCGGGGTTTTGTAGGAGGGACGATCGGGTTTTGTATCGAGAAGGCGATCGAGGAGGAGAGTCAATGATTAGACAGGGCGATCGCTTCTAGAAAACCTGTGACACTGGCACACGCTCTATTTCTTTTAGTTCTTGCAGCAATGCTTCCAAAAACATCATGTCGTTTGTCAACTCCGAAGCATCATCTTCATTGAAATCTGGTTTATCTAATTGAACCTGATAGGCTGCAATCCGAAATTCCAATGCTTCCACCAAAAACCGGACTGCTTTAGGAGATAGATTTATCATCGCCATGTTTCTCAACTCACCTTATAAAACTGCTTTTCCACAACCTGGAGTGCTGTCTGATACGCATTCATCGGCATCGAATAGCTAGGTTCCCAGAGCCAGTGATTACCATAATCATTAACCACCCGAAGCGCATTAGGAATTTCAGTTCCTTGATCCAGTTTCCACCAGTTTTTGCCATTCCCCCGAATTGCAAATGTTGAAATGCCCCCCGTATTTGCCGCAACCCAAACTTCACCTTCATTCTCATAGATCTGGATATCCTTAGCCCTGATATGTTCTAGCCTAGGAGAAGCAACATTTCCCATACGATATAGATCAACTGGCGTTTTCCTCATGTCACTCACACCCAACTACTTCCTATTGTAGGCTAGATGTAAAAAAGGGCGATCGCAATTTATGCAGAAAGAACGGTCAAATGTTTGGAAAGACGAGTAAAAGTGATGGATGAGTTGAGCGATTGGAAAATCTGGAGGAGGAACGATCGCACTTGGTCGAAAGCGATCGGGCTATGGTGTCGCTGAAGCGATTGAATCCCGATCGACGACCAGAGCCATCAACCCTGCTCTGCCAACCAAGCCTGTAAATCAGCCAAACAGGTGAAGTCTAATAGCGCTTCGCTCAGGTCTTCCAGCACAGATAGAGAAAGCTGTGAGAGGAGCGCGCTGCTTCGCAGATACCGCAAGGGTCGCACTTCTTCAGGGAGGTCTTGTCCCAGTCGTCGTTTGAGGAGGCGCGTGACGAGGGCGATCGTTTGCTCTTCGCGTCCTTCTTCGCGTCCTTCTTCCTTGGCTTCCCGAATTGCCCGTGGCTCTTCCGTCAAGTTCAGTCCTAGCATTGCCTTAATCTCCCTTCGACTCAAGTTGGATAGCTTGTAAACTATGATAGAGGTGACAATATCAATGATATCGCCTCTCTCCTTGGCTGTGAATGCCTCTTGCTGCGTTCTCGCCAGCAGCGATCGCGCCATCTCTGGGGCTTCTGCTTCATCTGCGATCGTCAACACTGTGGCTGCTACCCCAACAGGCAGCGACGCAACATCCCCCAACTCATCCAGGTAAATCCGATGCACTTGTTCGCCATTGAGCAGCGATCGATGGGGATGAATCTTACCCTGCTCTACACTACGCGAGGGGTAAATCACTACAGCTTGCCAGTCCGAGAAGCGGTCAGAGTTACGGTAAAAAATAGAGTAACGACTCGCCAAACAACCGCTCATATAGTTTCTCACCCTTCTGCATTTGAACTTCACAGAAGTAAACCACGCCGGGTTCTGCTTCGGGTGGCAGAAACACGCCATCAATTTCAAATTTAGGTTCTTTGACCGCCACTGAATCAAAGCGATACTCATCTGCATTCCTGGGGCGATCGCCAATCAGGTCAAACAGCAGTTCAGGTGATCGTTGAAACATTTGGTAAAAAATCGGGTCACGGCGCATTGCATATCTACTCGATCGATCTGAGCAAGCGTACTACGCAATGATTGCGATCGCAATAGTAGCGAACCTCAGAACTTAGAGCTTGCAGGCGTGATCGCGCATTTCTTCAGGGAGTTCTTGTCCCTGTCTCGTTCTAGCTGGTGCGTGACGAGAGCGATCGGGGTTTTGCAGGAGGGGCGATCGCTGATGATGATAAGAGGGGCGACCGTTCTCAAAAGCTTGGGGCAAAGGGGCGATCGAGGAGGAATTGTGGAGGGCGATCGCTGCATTACAATGTAGCCAAGCCTTTAGTATCGGAGTACAAATATGTTGAGTGCGATCGTGACCAACCAAGGGCAAATTACGCTGCCCCAAGAGATTCAAGATCATCTTCAGCTATCAGTTGGCAGCAGATTAGAGTTTGTCATTGATAGCAACGGGGCAGTTAAAATCATCCCGCTTATCGACTCCGTAGAAATCCTCTCGGGCATCTTGCATCGTCCCGAAAGAAAAGCTGCAACCTTGGAAGAAATGGAAGACTCAATTAGGCAGGGCGCATCAATCACCCTCACAGGAGAACCGAGTGATTGGACTTGATACAAATGTTTTAATTCGCTATCTTACTCGCGACGACGAGCAGCAGTGGCAACAAGCCTCCACCGTTATTCAAGCAGCAGATCAGTGTTTTTTATCTAACATCGTGCTGTGCGAAATCATTTGGGTCTTGAGAGGTAAACCCTACCAATTGAGCAAAGCCGAAATTCTATCCACCCTAGAGACAATGCTACAAATCTCAAAATTTACATATGAAAATCGATCGATCATTTATCAAGCACTGCAACGAACAAAACAAGGACGCGCAGATTTTTCTGATTATTTAATTGGAGCGATCGCCCAATCAAAAAACTGTAACGAAGTTGTGACTTTTGACCAAAAGCTAGATAAAGATGACGGTTTTCGCTGCCTGAGTCATCAATAACTGCATCAAGATGACTGCAAAGCGATCGCAGGTTAATCGGGAGGGCGATCGGTTTCCTAACTCTTAATGCAAAAGGGCGATCGAATGTTTGAGGCGATCGGGGGTTTTGCAGGAGGGGCGATCGAGGAGGAATTGCGGAGGGCGATCGAATGGTTCAAGCATTGGAGGAGGGGCGATCGATGTTTGTAGGAGGTGGGCGATCGCCCCACATATGCGATACACAATTCCCACCTTTGCCGAACTCTCTAACCATGCAGATGAAACAGTGGCGATCGCTCTAGTTTTTCTCAAAAAGGTGGGGGGCGATCGTTGTCTACCTCTAAAGGAAAAGATTAGATGAGCAGTAGCTGAGTATGCATTGCAGGTTAAATCTGAACCGCATTAATAGTGATTTCACTGATTCTACCTAGCTGCGTATCATTGCTCAGTAGCACTGAGCCAGTTGACAGAGCTAAAGCACAAATAATTGCATCGGGTAACTTTAATCGATATTTCTTTCTTAGGATAATCGTATGTTCTTTTATATCTTCGTTGATGCCAACCACTGTAACTTGAGATAAAAACTGTTGCACTCTTAATCTTTCAGCTTCGGCGATCGCTGGATAGGAAAGCATCTCTATCTCACTAATAACAGATAAATAAAACTCGCCAACAGGCAAAGGTTTTAGCAGCTTTCCACCTAAAAGATACAACACCACATTAGTATCCAGAACATACCGCATGACCCTTATGTCCACTCGTTCCGAATTTGGTGTTGAAAATCTAAGGGGTCATCTTGCAATTGAAGAACTCCACTGAATTCATTTAGGTCAACAGTGCGCTGATTGAAGACACCCTCTTCCATTGTCAACTGTGCTTTTAACCAAATTCGCTCTTCTGGAGGCAACGATAAAATCAATTGCTTAATGGATTTCACTAATTTGATGTTCATTACTATTCCCTCTATGAGCCAATACTTTGATTGTAAGCGGAGCACATCACTCAGAGCCAAAATGGTGCTGTGGGCGATCCCACAGGGCTGCGGGCATCGGTGCCCGATCGCAATCAATCAACCGATTGAGTACAGGGTTCACATACGCCAAAAAATTCCAGCGTGTGATAGTAAATTGTGAACGCCTGCGATCGCCGCAACTGCTTTTCCATCTCTTGCAGCGGACAAAAATCCAGCGGCACAGAATTTCCACACTGCAAACAGGTCAAATAGTGCTGGTCTTGCTGAATGGGACTGTACAGCGCTTCCCCGTCGGCGGTTGTGCGGCTTTGCACCAATCCTCGTCGCTTCAGAAGTTCCAGCGATCGATAAACGGTGGCGAGTCCTAATGATTCTCCTTGCTGGCGTAGTTCCGCATAAAAGTCGTTGAGCCGAAACCGGTTCCTGCAATCCTTCTAGCTGCGTCAGAACCGCTTGCTGCTTCATCGTTAGGCGGGTTGTGGAGAGAGGTGAATGGGGAGAATGATCGAGCATCACAGCCATACCATCATGCTATACAATAACGATAATCATTCTCATTGTAGCCTATCACTATGTCTGATGTTGCCAATCCCTCAACACCCCAAAGTGAAGTATCAGAGAGTTCTATCTCTCAAAGTGCCCTATCGGTAACTCAACGCCCTCGTCGCTTGCGCCGGACCGAAGCCCTGCGGCGGATGGTGCGGGAAAATACGCTGCGCGTAGAAGACTTGATTTATCCACTGTTTGTGATGGAAGGAGAAGGGCAGCGCGAAGAAATCCCTTCCATGCCGGATTGTTACCGCTATACGTTAGATTTGCTGCTGACTGAGGTGCAGGAAGTGTATGGGTTGGGCATTGGAGCGATCGCTCTTTTCCCTCTCATCCCCTATGACCAGAAAGACAACGCCGGAACCGAAAGCTACAACCCCAATGGTCTAATTCCCCGTGCTGTCCGAGCCATCAAACAAGCCGTTCCCAAAATTTTAGTCATCACCGATGTTGCCCTCGATCCTTACAGCAGCGAGGGGCATGACGGCATTGTGCAAGACGGCAAGATTCTCAATGATGAAACCGTTGCCGTTTTGGTGAAACAAGCCTTGGTGCAGGCAGAAGCCGGAGCCGATTTTGTGGCACCCTCGGACATGATGGATGGTCGAGTTGGGGCGATTCGTAAAGCGCTAGATGCAGAAGGCTGGATTAATGTGGGCATTCTCGCCTACTCTGCCAAATATGCCTCTGCCTATTACGGTCCATTCCGCGATGCGCTCGATTCAGCCCCCAAGTTTGGCGACAAGAAGACCTATCAAATGGATGCAGCAAACGCCAGAGAAGCGATCAAAGAAGTGGATCTGGACATTGCGGAAGGAGCAGACATTGTGATGGTGAAGCCTGCTCTGGCTTACCTGGATATTATCTGCCAAATCAAACAGCATACGAATTTACCTGTGGCAGCTTACAACGTCAGCGGAGAGTATGCGATGATCAAAGCCGCTGCGGCGCAAGGTTGGATTGACGAAAAGAAAGTGATCCTAGAAACGCTAACCAGCATGAAACGAGCCGGAGCAGACTTGATTTTGACTTACTTTGCCAAAGAAGTGGCATTGATGTTGCAGTGAAAGTTGTTGTAGCGTGGAGGAGTGCAAGAGTTTTCTACCCATCCACCCATCCACCCATCCACCCATCCACCCATCCACCCATCTACCCCAT
>JAAUPA010000268.1 GCA_012034615.1 Leptolyngbyaceae cyanobacterium CSU_1_4
GAAAATTGGGCACCCGTCCCTGTTCAGCCGGGGTCAGCTCCACAATATCGACTGAGCTAGGGAGCTCCGGCTCTTCTAGCCCTGGGGTATTAGAAAATAGCCGGGGGAGAAGTAGGAGTAGTGGCAAGTGTAGCGCCACAGAGGCGATCGCCGATATTGCCGCCGGATCTTGCACCAGCGCTGGAAAACTAGAGGTAAAGCCTTAACCCGAACTGAGGATGACATATATCCCATTTAGCCAATCGCCTTACGAACTTTAAATAAGGTTAGCGAAAGTTTTCAAAAGCATCATTCCATCTTAGCCCGATCGCCCCGCTTTACTTCTTTCGCAACTAGCGCCACCCGATCGGGACAATTGTGCAAGGCAAGATCATCCGGTGCTTCAAAGCCTTGCCAAAAACTAGTGGGTTGTCAATTTTCAGTGGATGGGTAAAGACGAAAGAATTCAAAATTATCAATTCAAAACGAACAGCCTTTAATTTTAAATTGATAATTTTGAATTTTGATCTCATCACCCCATCTTTGATCTCATCACCCCATCATTTATTTCTTGGTCGGCCACTAGCACCATCGTTCAGTGCAAAAAATCAGCTTTTTTTAATCAGCAACTTTAAAGAACCGCGATCGTGAGGCTATATTCTCCAATCGTGTTGGGCTGTTGCGCTTCAGGAACAAGCCTCACCCGAATTCGATAGTCACCGGTGCTAGGCAGAATGCCTGACCAATCTCTGCTGCCTGTGTACAAAAGAGTGCCATCGGGTGCAAATACTTGGACTTGCAAAAACTGGCTGGTGCCAATTGTGCTGATTCTCAAAGTTTGACCCAATGCGGCGTTAAGCACATAATCTCGGGTTTGGGTGCCTTGTACCGTTCCGCCAACCGTGGCAGCAGAGGTTCGCCGGGCAAACGACACCCGCTCAGAAGTCGGGGGATTGACGATGGGAGCCGGGGGATTAACAGGAGCCGGGGGATTGATCGGAACAGTCGCACTGACTTTTAACAAGTCACCTCGAATCCAGCCCCGCGCCCGGGAGGTCGGAAACTCAATAAAATACCAAACAAAGCCATCTGGGGCGTTGGTTTGGTTAAGAACATTCACCCGATCGCCGCCTAACCCATGGTGCAAAATGAGTGAAGTGGTGGAAGGCTCGGCTCGAACGTTGACCCGACTTCCCAATGAAGCCTGAATAGTTGCGGTATCTGCTAACGAGGGCGCGGCAGCCAGGGTCATCAGCAGAGCGGTGATTGAAGCTAAAGGGTATTGAAATTTCATGGGCTGAGGTCACTAAAAGTTTGTTGCTAAGAGGCTTGCCAGGAAAGAGTTTTAGGACTTTTAGGGTCACATTAAACTATGCTAGGTGTAAAATACCATAGCTCTGGGACGATCGCGTCAATCCATTCCTAGGCAGGGCTAATAAATCTTGAAACACACTCAAAGCCAATCTTCTCGTCTGAGGGTTCATCCCACTAGATTTAGGATTGACGGTGATTGCAGCAGCTCAGCAGCGACTAAAACAAAGGCTCTGGGCTTGGCGGTCTCTTCAAGACAGACCCAAGGAGTGGGTTCCAAATCTCTGCAAGCGATCGCTTTTTTAAAGAATCAAGGAACACAACGTCATTTTGGTGTATCTAATTTGAATCAGGACAAAATTTGTGGTGTAAGCGAGTGAATTCTATCCCAGCCTTCGATTTAACCCAGCAGTATCAGCTCATGGGGGAAAAAGTTAGTGCCAAAGCTCTAGAGGTGCTTGCCTCAGGGCATTACATCAACGGTTCGATCGTAGAGCAGTTTGAAAAACAGTTTGCTCAGTATGTGGGCACAACCCATTGCATTGGCTGTAATTCAGGAACCGATGCCTTGTACTTGGCATTGCGCGCGCTTGATATTGGGGTGGGCGATGAGGTGATCACAACGCCATTTACGTTTATCTCAACGGCTGGCATGATTAGTGCGGCGGGGGCAACTCCAGTTTTTATTGATGTTGATCTCCAAACCTTTAACTTAGACCTAGAGCAAGTTGAGGGGGCAATTACGCCTCGAACCAAAGCGATTATTCCGGTGCATTTGTTTGGACAACCTGTCGATATGACGCGGTTGATGGCGATCGCTCAATCCCATCATCTTTGGGTAATCGAAGATGCAGCGCAGGCAGCAGGGGCAAACTGGGCGGGCGCAAAGGTGGGCAGCCTTGGGCATGTGGGGTGCTTTAGCTTTTATCCCACTAAAAACTTGGGCGCTTGTGGCGATGCCGGAGCCATTACGACCTCTGATGGAGCGATCGCCGATCGCATTAGAATGCTGCGAAACCATGGACAACAGCAGCGCTATAGCTCAGAGGCTGTGGGCATCAACAGTCGGTTAGATGCTTTGCAGGCAGCAATTTTGAGTATTAAGCTGAACTACTTGGAAGGGTGGAATGCTCAGCGGCGGGCGATCGCTGAACGTTATGAGCAAGTCCTCAGCCATCTTCCGGGCATGATTGCCCCAAAGTCAGTTCCAGGACATGTTTGGCATCAATACACCCTGCGAATTCAGGGCGATCGGCGCGACTCTATTCGCCAGAAACTGCAAGCTCAAGGCATTGGCTCCATGGTTTACTACCCGGTGCCCTTACCCTTGCAGCCCATTTACACCAATCTAGGCTATCAACCCGGACGACTGCCCCGAGCGGAACAATTAGCTCAAGAGGTGTTATCGCTCCCTATGTTTCCAGAGCTTTCGCCAGAACAACAGGAGCAGATTCTTTATGCACTGAAAGACAGTTTGGCTTAGGGGGAATTTTGGCAAAAGGCGATCGGCTAGTCAAGAGATTGTTGAAATGTTTTGATCGCCTCTACATGGTTCACCATGTTGACACAGCGCACCAGTAATTCTAAATCAATTCCGGGTACGGCTTCGCTGTTAGCAATTTTTTCGTAGCGTAGCTGAGCAGCCTCTTCCCGTAAGTGATAAACCTCTAAAACCCCATCTTCCCAAAACCAAACTTCGGCAATTTTCAGCCGCTTGTATGCCTCCAATTTGTCAATACCGCCACTGCTAAACACGACTTCGATCGCCAAATCAGGACGCGATCGACCTGCTGCAAGCCTATAGGATTCATCTGCCTCTCGCTTAACTCCTGCCCCCTCATTTTCTAAGGTCATGGAACCCGTAGGGGTAAAATCAAACCCCCTCAACAGAAGATAGAGTTCTAGGAGAGCAGCAATTCGCTTTTTAACGGTTTCGTGCGGTTCACCAGGCATTTGTCGAATCTCCAAAATTCCGTCTAAAAAAGAGAGCCGATAGCCAGGGCGGTCTAGTAGATGCTCAATGGCTTTGAACTCTCGCCACGTTATGCCCTCAAATAAAAACGGGGTTTGGTTTGGAGGTTTGGCTAAGGTCGGGGTCATGCGCTTCTAACCTAGTAATTTTGTAGGTAAGACGTTAGTTCTGTTTCATAAGCACCCTAACATAAGGGGCAACCCTTGCGGCATCTGCGAACCATCGCGCCTTCAGCGGCAAGCATCGCGCTCCCAATGTGCCCCAAAATCCTGATACAGTCTTAAAGACATTAGCCGCAATTTTTTCCAAGTTTATGATCCCCTCTGTGCTCGTTGCCGAACAAGATTGGTCACCCTTTTTACAACAACTTTTGGAGGGTCAGTCCCTAGACATGCCTCAAGCTGCCAATCTGATGCAAGGCTGGCTCGCCGAATCCATTTCGCCTGTCATGTCGGGAGCAATTCTGGCAGCAATTCAGGCAAAAGGCGTTTCTGCTAGCGAGTTGGCGGGGATGGCTCAGGTGTTGCAGGCACAATCGTTGGGCAGTTCTGAAGCGGTCTTATCGGCTCCCTTCTCCCCTCTAGCCTCTACTCCTCTCATTGACACCTGTGGCACGGGTGGTGACGGGGCTTCTACCTTCAACATTTCTACGGCGGTTGCTTTTGTGGCGGCAGCGGCAGGGCTAGCAGTGGCAAAACACGGCAATCGGGCGGCTTCCAGCAAAGTGGGTTCAGCCGATGTTTTAGAAGAATTAGGCGTTAATTTGGGGGCTGCACCGGAGCGAATTAAGGCGGCGTTGTCAGAAGTAGGAATTACGTTTTTGTTTGCGCCAGGATGGCATCCTGCGATGAAGCATGTAGCGCCGTTGCGAAAAATGTTGAAGGTGCGAACGGTTTTTAATTTGCTAGGACCATTAGTGAATCCATTGTGTTTAACCGGACAAGTGATGGGAGTGTTTAATTCGGCGCTGGTAGGAACGTTGGCAGAGGCGCTCAATCAGCTAGGTCGGCAAGAGGCGATCGTGCTGCATGGGCGAGAAAAGTTGGATGAGGCAGGGTTAGCGGATTTGACGGATGTGGCGGTGCTGTCAGGGGGGCGGGTGCAGTCTGGGGTTCTTGATCCTGTGGAATTAGGGCTGATGGCTGCTCCTACTAGCGCTCTGCGGGGGGGTGAAAGGCTGGAGAATGCAGAAATTTTGCGATCGGTGCTGCAAGGAAAGGGCACTCAGGCGCAAACTGAGGTGGTGGCGCTGAATGCAGCTTTAGCCTTAAAGGTGGGCGGCAGGGTGGCGATCGATTCCGCTGATCCGTCTGCTTGCTATCGCCAAGGAATTAGCATGGCGAAGGATATTCTTGCCAGTGGGGCTGCCTGGACAAAGCTAGAGCAGTTGGTTGCGTTTTTAAAGAATTAGCGCTCCCGAAATTCCACTTCATTTTCACGAATCGTAATGTCGTAATGACCAAAGAAATCGTGACCCAATAAGCCTAAATTCAGTTCAGGTCCGCCCATCGCCACTAAAACATTCTGAGCGATCGCGCCCCCCACTTCGATCGAATTGACGTAGCCCAACGAGAAAGACACCCCTTGAGCACTGGCAGTATCGACGCTGGTTTCGCCCACCGAGCGAATTCCTAAGGAAGCCGCCATTCCTGGGGTAATTAGGGTGCCGCTGGCTCCAGTATCGACAATCATTTCATAGACATGACTACCATTGAAAGTGACGGCAATTACTGGAGTATTTCCGGCACGTCTGACGATGGGGGCAAAGAAGGCGGCACTGCGGGCGGCGGGGCGGACGTTGGGACTAGAGCTAGAAATGGCTGGGGGCGGCGTGAGGGGCGAGACTGCCCGAGGCGCTCTAGAAGCGGCGATCGCCGATTGGGTGCCAAGTTGCTACGGTTAGACACAGATCTTCTGACCACAAGATTAGGATGGTGAGAGGTCGGGCGATCGCGTTGCTGCTGGGCAAAGGCTAAGTTCCGGCGGTAGTCTGTCAGTTTTAGCGCTGCCTCAGCATGATGTTGACTAGATTTTGGCACCGCTGACATGAACTGAATGGCTTGCTGCCACCGCTCTGACACCAGATGCCAGTCGTCTTTTGATTGGGCAGACTGGCTAATATTAAAGGCACTAGAGGCACGGGCAAGCCCCAAGGCATAGGCATCGGGTGCGGTTGCCACCGTTGGGCTTGCTGCCAGAGGAACTGCTGCTGGCAGCGGGGTCTGAACTTGAGAAGTGTTAACCCTCTGACGATCGCCCTCAAGACGGCTCACCAAAGGGCGATCGCGACAAGCACCGACTATCGCCAAAGTACCAGAAAGGAGTGCAAGAGTCACAGAACGGTGCAGCGTAGACATAGCAAGGCGCGATAAGGAGTTCTGTCCTCAAGTTTTCCCTTAAAGGGAGCGTAGAGTAACAGACCGATTGCGCTTGCTAGAGGCTAGGATTCATTCCAAAGAGGGATTATCCTCGACGATCTACCACCTGCTGAAGTTCTTCCGCCAAGCCAGACTCTTGAACACAAACGGCATAAAGCTGAATAGAGCTAAGACCCGGAATCGTTTGCTGGGCTTGAGTAATTGACATTCCGGGGGTGCTACAAAAGTTGGAAACGACCTGACCATACTGCTCGGTGGTGCCGACCAAGGTTGTCAAGTTTATTGGTGCTTT
>JAAUPA010000269.1 GCA_012034615.1 Leptolyngbyaceae cyanobacterium CSU_1_4
CATAGCATCTCAAGGATTCATACTTCCATTCAGCAATGCCCTGAAATCAATCATTTTTTTAATCTGCCTGAATCAATACAGTATTGTAGATTACCCAGCTTTAAAATTACCTACGGTATTTCAGGTGGCTGCTAAAGGCTAGCAGGAATATTTTTATGCGATCGCTCACTCATCTCAGTATCAAATCAAAGCTTATTGGAATGCTGCTTGCCGTCAGTAGTTGCTCTATTTTAGTGACGGCATATCTGGGCTATCGCAGTGGGCAAACCAATTTGACTCATCGGGTGTTCAATCAATTGACCAGCGTTCGGGCTTCTAAGGCGTATCAAATCGAAGCCTATTTCAAAAACATTCAAAATCACACTCAAACCTTAAGTGAAGATTTCTCTATCATCGCTGCTATGCAGGAGTTTGACACAGCCTATCGCCAGCTTCAATCTGCTAAGGTGCCTGATTCATTTGACCAAAAAATTGCGACCTACTACCGCAACGACTTTTTGCCCCGGTTAGGCCAAGGAGAGCAAGGTTCGCCTATTCTGCAATCCTATACGCCCAAAGCAACGGCTTCGCGTTATCTACAATACCATTACCTGGCTGCAAATGCTCATCCAGTTGGCAAAAAACATCTGCTAAACGCTGCCCAGGATGGTAGCGACTACAGCCGCATTCATGCCCGTTATCATCCAATTTTTCGGAAAATTATTGAGAAATTTGGTTACTACGACATGTTCTTGATTGATCCGCAGGGAACGGTGGTCTATACCGTCTTTAAAGAAACTGACTTTGTTAGTAACTTTGAGATTGGACCTTATAAAGATAGCAACTTGGCAAAACTGAGTGCGATCGTGCAGGAATCGAAGGAAAAAGATTTCTCGAAAATCGTGGATTTTGCGGCGTATGCTCCGTCTTATGGGGCACCTGCTGCTTTCATTGCTGCTCCTATTTTCAATCAATCTGAACTGATTGGCATTTTGGCGTTTCAAATGCCAGTGAATGAAATTAACAATGTGATGACGGGTAATGGCAACTGGGAACGCGACGGGCTGGGGAAGACAGGAGAAAGTTATCTGGTGGGACGCGACTTTTTGATGCGATCGGTTTCTCGGTTTTTGGTGCAAGATCCGGCAGGGTACGCTCAAGCTTTGCGATCGATCGGTGTTAAAGAGCCAGACATCAATCGGATTAATCAATACAAGACTTCAATTTTGCAACAACATGTGCGGACAGAGGCTGTGGAAGAGTCTTTGTCGGGAAAACAAGGAACGCAAATTATTGATGATTATCGGGGCATTCCTGTGCTAAGTTCCTATGCACCCTTGCGAATTGATGGATTGGATTGGGTGATTTTGTCGGAAATGGATCTCTCGGAAGCCTATGCTCCGATTTACTCTTTTCAAAATCAGATTCTGGTTTATGCTACTTTTCTCATGCTTCTGGTGACGCTGATTGCCATGACCATGGCGTATCTGTTTGTCAAACCGATTAATAAATTGATTGAGAGTGCTCGCAAAGTTGCAGCCGGAGAATTAACCGCGATCGCTCCTTTAGAAACCGAAGATGAATTTGGAGAACTGGCAAAATCTTTTAACACCATGGTTAGCAGCTTACGAACTCAGACTAACTTGGTAGAGCAGAAAAATCAGGAAAATGAACAATTACTATTAAGCGTGTTTCCGGCGGCGATCGCCAAACGGCTCAAACGCGGTGAAAAAGATATCGCTGAAGATGTGTCGAATGTGTCGGTCTTGTTCTCAGAATTAACCGGGTTTTCTAAGCTGTCGGCTTCCCTAACGGCGTATGAAATTGTCGCTATTTTGAATGATTTAGTAAACGCTTTTGATGAGGCGGCGGAACGCTACGGTATGGAAAAAATTAAAACGATCGGGGATAGCTATTTGGCGGTTTGCGGACTGTCTTTGCCCTATCTGGATCATGATAGACGGGCGATCGATTTTGCTTTAGAAATACTTGCTATCATGCGCCGATTTAATCATGAGCGCGATTTTCAACTGAATATTCGGATTGGCATTAATTCGGGCGATGTGGTGGCAGGAATTGTGGGTAGAAATAAATTTATTTATGACGTTTGGGGCGATACGATTAACCTCGCCAATGCCCTCAGAGCTGTTTGTCCTCCGGGTTCGGTTTTTAGTTGCCCAAGCGGTTCATCAACGGCTTCATGATCTCTACGAGTTTGAGGCGATGGGCGAACTGGTTGCAAACGGCAAAACGAAGCTGAATGCGTGGCGGTTAAAAAATACTCACTTATCTATCTCAACAGAGGGGCTAGGAATTTCATGAACAGCGTGATGCTACAACATAATCTGCTGGGCTGGGCGATCGCGCTGGTGATCGGATTTCCGTTGTTGGTGATTATCCTAGGAGAGGTCATTCATCGTTTAAAGCGCCGTGGTAAACCCCTAGCGACTACTTTGCGACTAGTTCGTAACTTAATTCTGCCCGTTCTGTTTTTTCTGTTGTTCATGCAGCATATTCTTCAGCTTGATCCAGACGGCAGATGGGTAAAAAGTATTGAAACGCTCCTGTGGGTTTGTGTTATTCACGCGGCACTTTCCTTGCTCAATGTCATTTTGTTTGAACAAGCAGAAGCAGACACTTGGCGTTCTAGGGTTCCTAAGCTCCTGATTGACTTAGCCCGATTATTTCTCATTCTGCTGGGCACTGCGATCGTTCTGGCAACAGTTTGGGATGCGGATTTGGCGGGTTTAGCAACGGCTTTGGGCGTGAGTTCAATTGTGATTGGTTTGGCGCTTCAGGATACGTTAGGTAGCGTCACATCCGGCATTGCTCTATTGTTCGAGCGCCCCTTCTCGGTGGGGGATTGGTTACGCATTGGAGAAACGGTAGGCCAGGTTACTGATATCAACTGGCGAGCGGTTCGTCTGCAAACCCTCGAACGAGAAATGGTGGTCATTCCCCACAAGGTGATTGGCGGCGAAACGATTCGCAATTTCAGCCAACCGCAGTGCCTCCACGCCGAACGAATTCAAATTGGGTTTTCCTACAATGATCCGCCTAATTTGGCAAAGCAAGTGTTAAAAAGTACAGCGGTAGCGACCCCAGGCATCTTAACCCATCCAGCGCCTCAAATTTTTACCCTGTCCTATGATGATTTTGCTGTGACCTATGAGGTGAAATTTTTTATTCAGGACTATGGGGCTGTAGAAGAAACTCGCGATCGCTTTATGACTCGCGTTTGGTACGCTGCTCAACGAAATAACCTGTCCATTCCTTTTCCCATTCGCACCGTTTACCATTTTCATGGTCCTACCTCACAAGCCAAGGGGCTTTCTAAAAAAGTTGCTGATAGCCTGCAATCGATTCCAGCCTTTGTGCCCTTAGACGAGGAGGAAAATGGACAGAGTTTGTCTCAAGGAATTGTGCTTCAGCATTTTGGTGTGGGTGAAAAAGTTGTGCGTCAAGGAGATCCAGGCAATGCTTTGTATATCATTATTTCAGGACAGGCGCTTCTTTCGGTGACAGATGATCCAAATAGAAAACAGGATAGGGAACAGGATAAGGAAGAGGATAGAGAACACGAAATCCTTCCTCTAAAAGCAGGCGAGTTTTTTGGCGAGATGGCGCTCTTTTCTGGTGAACTTAGCCCTGTATCAGTGACGGCGGCGGCTGATTTAGAAGTGATGATGATTCCAGCCGCGATCGTCAATCGCACGATCGAGCGTCAGCCTAGTTTTGCCAGAGAAATCAGTCAAATTTTGGAGCTACGCCGTCGCGCCATTCAATCGGCGATCTCCAATCCATGAGTCCCAAACCCACCACCCCCAGGAGTTTCGATCGAGAAAACATCCCCTGCTGCCATCATTGCTACAGTATGTCGATCGATCTTGACTCTAAAATCGCAGTGAGGGAGTGTGACCGGAAGAACATCAGACTATGCGACTGCTGGATCGATTGAGTATCAAATCAAAACTGATTGCCGATGTTATTGGCAGTGAGTGGCTGTTCGATCGTGGCGATCGCTACTTAGGTTATCGCAGCGGGCAAGAAAATCTCACCGAGCGAGTTTTCAGTCAACTTACCAGCGTGCGGGCATCCAAAGCCGATCGAATCGAAGCTTACTTTCAAAATATTCGCAACCATACCCAAACTCTGAGTGAAGATCCGACGATCGCCTCGGCGATGAAAGAGTTGGCACTCGCCCATCAGAAATTACAAACCGTGCCGATTTCTGGCCAGATCGATCGCCAGATTGCGACATATTATCGCGATATTTTATTGAGGCGATTGGCGACTACCGAGCAGGGCACCCCCGTACTCGAAGCCTACACCCCCAAATCGCCAGCCGCGCGTTATCTCCAATATCATTACATCGCCGCCAACCCCAACCCCGTCGGTAAAAAACTGCTACTAGACGACCCCCGCGATGGTAGTGACTACAGTCGGATTCATGCGCGGTATCAACCGATTTTTCGCAATATCGTCCAGAAATTTGGCTACTATGACATGTTCCTCATCGACCCCCAAGGGACGGTCGTCTATACGGTATTTAAAGAAACCGATTTCACTACCAATTACCAAACTGGAGCTTATAAAGATAGTAATTTAGCCCAATTGACCGCGATCGTTCGAGCTGCCAAAACGCGTAACTACGCTCGCCCGATCGATTTTGCCGCCTATGCACCTTCCTATGGCGCACCCGCTGCTTTTATTGCCGCACCGATTTTTAGTGGGTCGGAATTTATGGGGATTTTGGCATTTCAACTCCCTGTAGATGAAATTAACAAAATTATGACTGGCAATGGGAAATGGGCGAGCGATGGTTTGGGGAAAAGTGGCGAAACTTATTTAGTAGGACACGATTATCTGATGCGATCGGTTTCGCGCTTTTTAGTCGAAGATCCTAAAGCATATCAACAGACATTGAGATCTTTGGGGTTCAGTCAGACTCTCATCAATCGGATCGATCGCTATGATACTTCGATTTTGCAGCAACCAGTCCGCACCGAAGCTGCGATCGCCGCAGTTGCTGGCAGACAGGGTACGCAGATTGTCAATGACTATCGGAATATCCCCGTCTTGAGTTCTTACGCGCCGCTGAAGCTCGAACATCTCGATTGGGTAATTTTGGCAGAAATGGATTTATCTGAGGTCTACAGCCCGATCTATACCTTCGAGCGACAGATTTTGATTTCGGCAACGTTGTTGCTGCTAGTCGTGACGTTGTTGGCAATGGCGTTAGCCCATTTATTTGTCAAACCGATCGAGCGGACGATCGCCAGCGTCCGGCGCGTTGCGGCGGGAGAGTTAGAACGATCGCCACTATAGACTCCGACGATGAATTTGGCGAATTGGCCAAGTCATTCAATTTAATGGTGGAGAGCCTGCGGACGCAAACTAATTTAGTCGAACAAAAAGATCGCGAAAACGAGCAATTATTGCTGAGTATTTTTCCACCCAGAATCGCCAAACGGATCGAACAGGGCGAAAAAGAAATTGCCGAAGATATCTCTAATGTCGCAGTGCTATTTTCCGATCTGACGGGATTTTCTAAACTCTCATCTACCCTCACCGCCTACGAAATTGTCGGCATCCTCAACGATTTAGTCGCCGCCTTCGATGAAGCTGCCGATCGCTATGGGATGGAGAAAATTAAAACCATCGGGGATAGTTATTTAGCTGTCTGCGGATTATCGATTCCCTATCTCGATGCCGATCGACGGGCACTGGATTTTGCGGTAGAAATGCTGTCGATTATTCGCCGTTTTAATTACGAGAGATCGTTTGAACTAAATATGCGGATTGCCATTAACTCTGGCGATGTGGTGGCGGGTATTGTCGGTCGCAATCGGTTTATTTACGATGTTTGGGGCGATACGATTAACACGGCTCGCGATCTGCGGATCGTCTGTCCGCCCGGGGCGATTTTAGTGACCTCGGCGGTACACCAACG
>JAAUPA010000270.1 GCA_012034615.1 Leptolyngbyaceae cyanobacterium CSU_1_4
GGCTCTGAGCTTAGGGCTAACCTATACACGGCTTGCCAGCAACAGTTTCCGCAGAGAGTGGCTCAACAGCATTGTCCAACCCACCTACGTGCAGTGGAAAAAGCTGTTAAGCCAAGAAGCCAAAATGATGGCATTGGGTCAGGGCAATAGCCGCCTCACCGTGCTTTTGGGCGACTCTCATGCGCTGTGGTTTCCCATCGATCGCCTCCCTAAAGATCGATTTTGGCTGAACCAAGGGATTTCTGGCGACACAACCGCAGGCGTTTTGAAACGGATCTCCACGTTTGCCGAAACCCGCCCCGACATTATCCACGTCATGGTCGGGATTAACGATTTACGCAAGGGCAAGACCGATAAAGAAATTCTCATCAACCTTCAACAAATTATGCAGCGGCTTCGGCAACAACACCCCACGGCCCAAGTTTTTGTTCATTCCATTTTGCCTACCCGCCTCAGCGCCATTCCGAGCAATCGTGTACGCTGGTTAAACTACAATATTTCCGCCCTCACCAAACAAGAAAGCGTCAACTACCTCAACCTTCAGCCCGCCTTCACCGATGCAGACGGAAATCTCCGTCGCGCCCTCACCACCGATGGCGTACACCTAAATGGAAAAGGCTATCAGGTTTGGCAAACGGCATCCGCCCCCATTTTATAAAGCTCCCTCTCTACATTAGTTTGAATAAATTCAAAATTCAAAATGAACAGCCTTTAATTTTGAATTTTGAATTGATCATTTTGAATTCTTTCTTGATCTGCACAAGTTAGGGCGATCGAGGGTTATGAATGCACTTATTTTTAATCAACAGCCTTATTTAATCAACAGCCTTGGAGGCGCGATCGGGCTAATTATGAGACTAATGTTGGCGATCGGAATTATGATATCCAAGGTGCCACTCAATTCACCTTGGTTTTTATCGCCTTGCCCTAGCTGAGTGGTAAGCGAATGATATTAGTCCGGTTCGTTTTGATCAAAGCATTTAAAGCAGAATCATTGCGGCAAAAATAGTCAGGCTAGACATGGCAAAGCGACCGCTCCAGATTTCAATCCGTCTCAGCAAACTCAAAGGTTGAGCAGCAGGTTCTTGATTTGGTTCAGCTAAAGGTAAATGTTGCATGATTTTGATACTCCAATATTTAGTAAAGTTTATTTAGGTAAAGCCACCAATGTTAACGTGATTAATAACATGGCGACAGAAGCCGCTGGAACCAGCAGCAGCACTTTGCGGTAAACGGATGCGCTCTGATCAATAACACCATTACCAAAAGTCTTGAACTGCCATTGCTTCGGAAGTTTACTCAAATGATACTGATCATACCGAGCCATTCGAGCAAAAGGTAACTCACCTTGCGATCGCTGGGGTAAAATCCGTCGGCGTTGATAAGGCACAGTCCCATTACCAAAATTTTCGAGATATTCTTCACTGTTCAGCAACTGATCTACAAAGCTCTGTAGCCCTTGAGTTGCCACAACAATTGACCAAGCTAACGTTTCTCGATGGTTATAAACATTGCGCCCCAGAACACGCTGAATACACATTTCAACAAAGCGATTATTGTTGTTAGTATCGTAGTTTAACCGCCGAAATGAATCCGATAAAACCAAACCACGAATGAAATCACGAATAGTCATTTGTCCTGCACGCAGTTGAGACTCTAGGGCAGTTTGGCGATGGCTAGCCAACATTTGCTGTTCGTTAAAGATCTGCCGATACGCTGCCCAGATTAATTCATCCATCTCTGTCCCTTTAGGCAGGTTATCTAGAGTATAGATTCTGGGTTGCTCATCTCCTGGAATTTCAAAGCCATCAACCCGCTGGTTTTGGCTAGCTAATGAATAGCTCAAAAGAGGAATTGCCATGGTAAAAGCCTCTGTAAATTGTTACACGTCAATCGATTCAGAACAATTCAAAATGATTCAATGGAAACGAAGTCTTGAGATCAATATTTTCGGCATCAAAGAAACCTCTCTCCAAACCCCTCTCCTAAGGGAAAGGGGTTTTGAATCAGTTCATATTTGCATTTAGCAATGCCTTTTAAGCTAGGCGATTAAACAATGCCCGATCGCCCAATCTCCAACAAAATGAAACAGGCAAAAATAACGCCCCCTAAACCCCCAACCAAAAAACCTGATGTAAATCGGCTCCAGTCTGAGTAAGTTTTGAGGTTTGTAGGCAGCACACCCACAGGTTTTTTTCGCCCTTGAAAAACAGCACTACCATAAATAAACAGGCAAACGCTCAGAATGATGACTAAACCAGATGCCCCGCCAAAGCCCGCTAGAAGCGCATTGTTGGCACTACGCAGCGTTCCTAACTTGAGGAATGGTCCTAACAACAAGTAGCCGTGCGCCATACCAATTTCTAACCCTCTGGTAATGGGCGATAGATTGTCGCGGTAAATGGGCAGGTTTTTGAGCCAGCTTAAAGTGATCTCGCTGTTGTTAACAGGGGTTGCAAAGCTGCCAATCTGAGGATCGTTCTGAGGAGATTGGACAATGCCGTTAAACAAAGGTTCACTGTTGAATTGCAGATCTCCAAACAAAGCGTTCTCATTAAACTTCATTTTGCTGAAAACGAAGCCCGTGGCGATCGCCCTTGCCCGTAATGCGTGCCAAAAGTGTCCTGCTAAAAGCAAGCTCGCCAAAATAATGTGAAACAGCATCAGCCAAGTCCGTGCCGTAATCACACCCTCGACTTTTAGAATTTCTGCGGGACCAAAGAAAACCGCTGGATAAACCGTGGCATTGACCCAAACGAAATAAGCAGCGAAAAATCCCATGTAAGCGATCGCCGCTTGGCTGTAGGAAAGATAGGCTTCTCCTGACCAAACAAATAGGTTTTTTGCCCAGCGGGTGGGTGCCGTGCGAATGTGCCAAATTCCGCCCAAAATGCAGATTGCACCTACCCAAACATGACCGCCTACCACGTCTTCCAGGTTGTTCACGGCTGCCATACCTTTCAACGTCCAGCCATTGGGCGTAATGCCTACCAGATAGCCGAAAATGGTTAGCGGATTGAGCGTAGGCTGTGTGACTAAGCGGACATTGGCGATCGCCGGATCATACAACCCGCCTGCATAAGTTGCTTTCACCACCAACAATAAAGCGCCCATTCCCAATAACACGAGATGGATACCGAGAATAGTCGTCATTTTATTGCCGTCATTCCACCGATAGCCAAATCCTTGTTCATCCAGCTTGTCAGGGCCCAAAACCGCGTGATACAGTCCGCCTGCCCCTAAGACTGCCGAGCTAATGAGATGGACAACGCCAATCGCAAAGTAAGGATAAGTATCCACAATTTGCCCATTTGCGCCCACGCCCAGCCCTAAAGCTGCCAAATGAGGCAACAGAATTAATCCTTGCTGATACATCGGCTGGGTGGCATCGAACCGCGACAGTTCAAACAGCGTCATGGCTCCTGCCCACAGCACAATTAAACCCGCATGAGCCACATGAGCGCCGAGCAATTTTCCAGATAAATCTACAAAGCGGAAGTTACCTGCCCACCAGGAATACGGATCCACAGAATCAGCGACATAGTTGGTGGCGATCGCCGGATCATTGGAAAAACCCAGCGGTTGCAGCAGATTATCTTGAATTCTTTCTTGAGTTACAGTCATTAGCTCGCCTGACCTCTGGTAGATGTAATCACTCGACCTTCCACAAAGCTATAACCCGCCGCCCGCAATGCATGGAACAGATGTCCTTGCAAGAAAACAAACCCTAACCAAAAATGAGCATTTGCTAACCACACACGAGTAGTCAACGCACCATCTGGACTAACAAAGACGGGAAAGCGATCGAAACTTAGCGCCAAAGTTGATCCAAAAAATTCAGTCGGAAATACCAGCGAGTTTACCGATACAAACAACGTAGCAATGAACGCCATCAAACTCACCGCGCCCACGCTGTAAGACAAATAAGCTTCGCCCGACCAAACAAAGAGCTTCTTTGCCCAAGCAAAAGGAGTAGTGCGAATATGCCAAAATCCACCCGCCACACACATCGCGCCCACCCAAATATGACCGCCGACGACATCTTCCAAATTATCAACGCTAGCAATCCACAGCTTGCCCTGAGCGCCGAACAGATAACCCCAAATGGTGCCTGGGTTCAAAGTTGGATTTGTAATAACCCGCACGGTTTGGCTCACAGGATCGTACAATCCACCCAACACCATCGCCTTTGCCACTAGCAAAAACGCGCCCAATCCTAGAAACACTAAATGAATTCCTAAAATCGAGGTCATTTTGTTGGCATCATCCCAGCGATAACCAAACGCAGGAAACAATCCCTCTAGTTTTGCAGGACCTTTGATAGCATGAAAAATGCCGCCTGCTCCCAAAAAAGCTGAACTAATCAGGTGAATCACCCCAACCACAAAATAGGGATAAGTATCTACCACCGTTCCCCCATTGCTTACCCCAAGCCCCAGCCGCGCCAGGTTAGGCAACACAATCAAGCCTTGCTCGTACATTGAGCGAGACGAATCAAATCCAGCGACTTCAAACAGAGTAATCGCTCCTACCCACAGCACAATTAATCCAGCATGGGCAACATGGGCACCCAGCAGTCTTCCCGATAAATCTACTAACCGAGCATTGCCTGCCCGCCAAGGAATATCCGAATTTGTGGACGCTGACATTCTTTCAGTCGTTACAGCCATAAAAATTTCCTGCTTCAAAATGTTTTAAGTTGTGATCAAGTTGATGATCAAATTGATGATCTAGCCGTTCATTAAACAACGGTTCGAGACGTTGCATTAGCAATTGCGATCGGAGCGAGTGTCACATCTTTGGCAATGAAGTCGAAGAAGGTGGCATAGGGCAAACTATCCATCGCCGATCGCGATCGGTAAGCGTGCCACAGATGTCCCACCAATGCCAGAAACCCAAGCCCTGCATGGACGCTAGCCAAAGCCGTTCTGACCGATGCCGTTGTTTCATTCACCGATCCATAAAAGACGCTGGGATAAGCAATTTCATTCACAGAAACAAAGCAAGCGACGCTAAAACCCGCGATCGCCAGCGCCCCCAAACTGTAAGAAAGATACGCTTCCCCCGACCATATCAAAGCCCGCTTTGCCCACGCCATCGGCTGCGTCACAATATGAAAATACCGCCGCCCATACAGAGCAAACTGACCCACACATGCCCCCCAACCACATCCTCCAGGTTGTTGGCACTCGCCATGCCTGTAATTGTCCAACCCGCCGGGCTAAAGCCAAACAAATAACCAAAAATCTGAATCGGGTTTAAGTTAGGCTGCACCAAACGAACCTGTTCCACCAAAGGATCATAAAGTCCCCCAAAACGAACTGCCTTCAGCACCAGCAAACCAGCCCCCAACCCCAACATGACTAAATGAATGCCTAAAATAGTCGTCATCTTGTTGCCGTCTTTCCAGTCGTAGCCAAATCCTTCTTCATCCAAAACTTCAGGGCCTAATACTGCATGGTAAATACCGCCCGCGCCTAAAACCGCAGAGCTAACGAGATGCAACATCCCAATCAGATAATAAGGATATGTATCGACTACTTGTCCTCCAGCGCCCACTCCAAACCCCAACGTAGCGAGATGGGGCAACAGAATTAGATTCTGCTCGTGCATGGGCAACGCTGAATTAAAACGCGACAGTTCAAACAGCGTCATGGCTCCTGCCCACAGCACAATCAAGCCAGCATGGGCAACATGGGCACCCAAGAGTTTGCCAGAAAGGTTGGTAAACTGAGCATTACCTGCCAGTAACGGCGCACCTGAATTCTGTTCCGTCTGCCTTCCAGAGAATGTTCCTGATTGAGGTATTCCAGAAGAGATTCCAGGTTGCGAAAACCAGCCTAGCGATCGCAATAAAGGTTTCCAAAAAATTTGAAGTCATCCATTGATAACTTCCTTGTCT
>JAAUPA010000271.1 GCA_012034615.1 Leptolyngbyaceae cyanobacterium CSU_1_4
TCAGAGAAAAGTTCGGCGTTGCTGAATCAAAGTATGAACTGATCTAATATGAACTGATCTAAGTTGACCGTTTTCTCGCCCCTAAATCCTCCAAAATTGGAGGACTTTGAAGGGTTCGGAAGGTCCCCCCGAATTTTGGGGGGTTGGGGGGGCTTTCATACTTGCATTCAGCAATGCCAAAAGTTCAATAGTCTGTTTTTCATTTTCATAATGATCACCCACCGAGCCGCAGGATTGGTAAAGCATTGCAAGCAACACAAATAGTACAGATGTAGTACATTTATTATACCTATTTGTCCAATCAGATCTGTGTAGAGCTTCTGGGCTAATCTATTTTTAAGTACAGCAACCTCCAAAGTCTATGGCAACTTCGCAATATGCCCCCCAGTCGATCAACTCTTCTCCTATGGCAACGGTCACCACAGTATCGGCAGTTGGTCAGATTATCTGACGCTTGGCATTACCTCTGACCACATCCCTGCCTTAGTCCAATTGCTGTCGGATGAGTCTTTGTATCAATCAGAATCGGAAGAGGATGATTATTGGGCAGTTGTTCATGCATGGCGAACGGTATCAGAACTGAAGGCAGAAGCCGCAATTCCGGATGAGGAGGCTTGGTGGGAATGGATTAACGAAGAATGCCCACAGGTGTTTAGGGCGATCGGCGTGGCAGCAATTCCGGCGTTAGTTGATTTTTTGGCTGATGCAACGCAGGTAGATTTTCCACGCGGTACAGCGGCTCGTTCTCTACGAGAGATTGGGCAACAATATCCAGACAGCCGTCTTCGGTGCATCGAGGGCGAAACTCGGCAACTCCAAGCTTTTTTGGTCAGAGTTTATCTACGCAGACGTTGTCTAATCACGAAGTCGAACAGACAAAACGGTCTCTGTTGCCTACTGCACTACCCTCTCTGGTTGATACCGAATTCCGGCTTGCTTCAGGCGATCGAGGGCTTGTTGAAGGCGATCGCAATCTGCAATTAAGCTAATGCGCACGTAGCCCTCGCCGCCCGCTCCGAATGCATTCCCAGGCGTGACAACAACACCCGTTTGTTGCAAGACTGAAAGAGCAAAATCTGTGGAGCCAGTATTGGGTGGACAAGGAACCCAGAGATACATGGTGGCGCGGGTTTTAGGAATATCCCAGCCCAGTTCGCCCAATCCTGCAATGAGGAAGTCTCGGCGGGTACGATAGCGGTCTTGCACCTCGTGGAGGTAAACATCTGGGAGTTGCAACGCTGTTTCTGCGGCGGTTTGGATTGCTGAGAAGATACCGTAGTCCATGTTGGTTTTGAGGGTGCGCAGCCCTTGAATGATGTGGCGATTGCCGACGACGAAGCCAACGCGCCAGCCTGCCATATTGTAGGTTTTGGAGAGGGTGTGGAATTCGACGCTGATGTCCTTAGCACCGGGGATTTCGAGGAGGCTGGTGGGCTGATAGCCATCGAAGGCGAGTTCGGCGTAGCAAAGGTCGTGGACTAGGAGAATTTCGTGACGACGGGCAAAGGCGACGACCTCTTCAAAAAATTCGCGGGGGGCGGTGGCGGCGGTGGGGTTGCTGGGATAGTTGAAGTACAGGACTTTGGCTTGTTGTGCCACGCTGTCGGGGATGGCGGCTAGGTCGATCAGCCAGTTGTTTTCGGGCTTGAGGATGAGTTGGTGAATTTTGCCGCCAGCAATGAGAGGACCGCGAAAGTGGGCGGGATAGGACGGACTAGGGACGAGGACGAGATCGCCGGGATTGATATAGGCGATCGCCAAGTGGGTTAAGCCTTCTTTAGAGCCTAGTAAGGGCAGGGCTTCGCCATCGGGGTCAAGCTCCACGTCGTAGCGCCGTTTGTACCAATCTGTAATGGCTCGTCGGAAGCTGGCGGTGCCTTCAAAGGGGGGGTAGCCGTGGTTGGCATCATTTTGAATGGCGGCGATCGCGGCATCGACGATCGGTTGAGGGGTAGCGCCGTCTGGATTCCCCATGCCGAGATCAATTAAGTCTAGACCCTGTTCGCGGGCGTTTTGCTTTGAGTTCATCCAGCCGGGCAAACACATAGGGAGGGAGTGCTTTGAGGCGATCGGCAGGGGAGATCCAGTCTAGGTTCATGATGGTACGACGGGGAGAGAGGAAAAATCAGAGTCCTGGGTGCGCGGAGAAGAACAGGGAGCAGTGGTAGAAACCAGGGCTGCCATGAGTTGGGTAGAAGTCACTTCAAAAGGCAGTCGATGAATGTCTGAGCCTTCTTGACACGCTACTTCCGCCGATCGCCTTAACTCAGCAATAGTAACTCCATCTAGTCCTAAATCTTCTAAAGTTTGGGGTAAACCGATTTCAGCATAAAACTTAAGGAGCTGTTGACGAGAGGTCGCTGCGAGCAAATTACCTTGCAGCATTTCTTCGAGGCGCAACTGCACCAGAATACCGTAAGCGACTTTTTCGCCGTGGAGGGCATCATGGCTTTGCAACAGGTGGGTTAAGCCGTTGTGAACGGCGTGGGCTGCAACGGTGCGACATTGTGCGCCGCCTAGTCCGCCAATCATGCCTGCCATCAGTACGGAAGCATCGACCACTTCTCGCCAAAGGTGACTGCCTGGAGCTTGTAAGGCGGCAACAGATTTTTGGAGGAGCAAATCTCGCAACACTCTAGCTTGCTGAACAGCGGCAATTACCAGCGTGCGATCGGAGCGTCCGCTGCTCACAGAGGCTTCGTACCATTGGCTAGGGCATCGCCAATGCCTGCCACTAAGGTTCGTTGCGGAGCGGTTTGAATCAGGTCATAGTCCAGAATGAGGAGGTCGGGACATCGGGTTAAGCCGACATCGTACTGAAACGCGCCTTGGTCGGAGTAGACGTTGGAGAGGGCTGTCCATGCTGCGCAGGTGGCGGCGGAGGTGGGAATGGTGACGATGGGAAGTTGCGATTGATAGGCGACCAGTTTGGCGGCATCAAGGGCTTTACCACCGCCTACGCCAATGATCAGGTCGGCTTGATGACTGGCGATCGCCTCTCGCAGACTCGCTAAACCTGTTTCGCTACAATCAACGCCATAAGCGGCTTGAGCAGTTTGCAGCGGTTGATCTTGAAAAAAAGGATCTTGAAAGAGGGACTGGAGAAAAGGTTGGATAACTGTCAGAGTCCGATCGCCGCCGATGACCAAGGGACGTTTGCCGAAGCGGGCGATCGCAGTGCCGCACTGATTTAAGATGCCGCTGCCGCGCATGACTTGGGCTGGGGCGATCGTCAGGGTGGGATAGTCGGTTGCTGTGCTGATATTCAGTGATGAGTCATTCAGCGATGAATTGGTCATTGAGTGAAACCCCAGGAACTTGATTTTGAGGTAGAAATTACTTTACTACAGGAAGCTATTTTTTAGCTTAACAGTTCTGTAATTTAGGCTACCGTCGAAGGATTGTCCTGGGAATTTTAACGGGATTTTATAGAGCTAGACTTGAGATTCTTTTGCCGCCTGGTTGATTTTGGCGATCTTTGCCAAATTTTCGGGATAGAGTTTGACTGCTAAGGGCGCATCCCTGCCATCGCTGAGCGATCGCCGCACTTCTCCTAAATACAAGGGTTGAGAAAGCCCTTCTTTGACGTGAACAATCGTCCGTGCCCGAATCACCATTTCCTCTCTGCCTCGCCCTAGCCGTCCTGGAGAAAATAGATCACTGGAAGCTTGTTGCAGGGTGGCGGTGAGTTGCGGCTCGGTAATGGTGGGGGAAACGACGATAGTTGCGACGTTTGAGCCACCATCGTAAACTGTGGTGAAGCGAGCGGCACCCGGAACAACGGTGCGGGTAATGGGAACCACACTTAAGGCAAATAAGCCGACCGTAAAGACGATCATGAAGCCAGTTGCGCCGACCAAACGGAACCGAAAGCCCCATTTAAACAGAAAGCTAATACCCGTCAAGAGGGCACAGAAAAGAGCAAAAAGCCCTGACCATTGGGTGTAAGTGAGAAAGTCGGAAGTGGATGGCATGATTACTCGTTGGTGACAAAACCGACAGGCTGGGGAGTAGAGTTTTCGATCGCCGCCTTCAGGGTGTGCCACGAGAGGTTAGCACACTTGATGCGGACTGGAAACTGGGCAACACCGCGCATGGCGTTGAGTTTGCGGAATTCTTGAGGAAATTCGGCTTCACCTTTCATCATAGATTGGAAGCGCTGCACCATTTCAGCGGCTTCGGTGAGGGTTCTGCCTCGAAGCGCTTCTGCCATCAGGTCAGCGGAGGAGATGGCGATCGCGCAACCTTCTCCTTCAAACTTAACGTCTTCAATGCGATCGCCGTTGATCTTCAGAGTGAGTTCAATGGTGTCGCCACAGGAGGGATTATGCCCCTTTTGATAGCGATCGGCGGGGTCGGTTTTGCCTTTGTTCCGAGGTTTTTTGTAGCGCTCTAAAATGACCTGCTGATACAGATCGCGCATATTATCCAAAGACATAGTGGGGGTTGCTGAAGGTCTACGGTTCTATCTCCATCCTATCAGGATCACTGAATTTGGGGGATGGATGGAAGCGAGGGTGGGAGGATTCCTATTCAAGTGCGATATTCTCAAGAAGGAAGATATTGCCTTCCCAGAGAAAATCATGGACAAATCAAGCTTTTAAGAATGCCGCAAGCGGTTGACTAGGAAACGATTTATACCAGAGTTCGTTTCCTAGATCAACGTAATCCCTATTCCTCACAAGGAGATATGGAGGAATTCTTTCGGGAGCGTAAGCGTAGCCAAATGCAAGACGTAAAGGAACTAGACGGATTTACTGCTGTCAACGAGAATCCGTATCTTATGGCGCTAGGTGCGTCTGGAGCTGGTAAGTCTACATTTTTGCGGCGAGTGGGCTTAAAGCGTTGAAAGCCGGAGAACAGATGCAGCAGGTTATTAATAATTGGTTTCGATCGCCCTTGGATATTGAGGATCAGACGGCTGAAAAGTGCTGAAATTCATTGAATTCAAGTAATCATCAAGCAGCTAAAGAGTTAGCACGCACACCGTTATTGCTGACGTTCCTATGTTTGATCTATGACCGTACCCAAGGTTTTCGGAGCAAACGGGCAGCGCTGTATCAACGGGCGTTAGATATTTTGCTGGAAGAGTGGGCGGCAGAAAAGCGGATTCAGGAGGAGGAGGTGTATCGGGGATTGACTACGGAATTAGAAAAACTGTTGTTAGCAGAGATTGCCTATCGAGGGTTTGGCAGAAAACTTCTGAGAAATGATGGCAAGACTTACGAGGAAATCGTGAATTTTATTGGATGTTCTTACCGCAGCGTTGCCCATTGGTGCATTTGCGGGAATCCCGATGATTTAGAGAGTTTCAAAGACCAACGTTCAAAAGGAAATTATCGCAAGGCAACAGATGCCTATATTGTACCTGGAAAGCGGAGTCGAGGACGAGTCAATGTGATGGGAGGACTACGCTCTCACGACCGCCATCAACAATGCTATTTTATCGAGCAAGAGAACGGAGATAGTTTCTATGAGAATATGCTAAAGCTGAATCAATTTGTCAAGCAAGAATGGATTGAGAAGGGCAATCTTGAAATTGAGTTTGAACGGAGTGAGATCCGAATTGTGATCCTGTTAGACAATGCGAGTTACCACAAAAAGCAGGAAGTGATTGCGAGGCTATAATTGTGGTTTCTGCCGCCGTATAGTCCAGATTACAACCTGATCGAGTTGGTCTGGCACTCGTGTAAGGAATTTATTGCGCATCGACTATTTCAATCAGTGGAAGAATTGAGAGAGCTACTAAATCGACTCCTGAATCAAGGAGAACTGAAGATTAAGTGGCAGCGAAAAGTGAAGAATAAAGGAAATGGGCTACTTGCAAGTTAAATGTTGGGTAGCTTACC
>JAAUPA010000272.1 GCA_012034615.1 Leptolyngbyaceae cyanobacterium CSU_1_4
GTCTTTATTATTGAATTTTCAATACCAAACAAGGCTTTGTATTGAAAAGCACAGGCAACCCCTGAACTGGCTTTCTCCTTTCTAGAATCTAGCAGTTCAGCAAAGGTAGAGGTTGATTTGAAAAGGCTTTGACCCATTCTGGGGTCAGAATCCTTTCTCTAGTTTCAAGCCAATTTTCAATTTTGCAGATATGATTCCGGGGTAATGTTCCCATGTTGTTGATCAATGTGAGAATTTATAGTATTTTTGTACCAAACTGATTAGGCTGACGAGTGTACATTAAGCGCGTCGAACTCACGAATTTCAAATCCTTGGTGGCACAACGGGCGTACCTTTGCTGCCAGGGTTTACGGTCATTTCTGGACCTAATGGGTCAGGAAAGTCCAATATTTTAGATGCTCTGTTGTTCTGTTTGGGTCTTTCTAGCTCTAAAGGGATGCGGGCGGAACGTTTGCCCGATCTCGTTAACCAAACCCAGGCAGGACGGGGGCGATCGATTGTGGAAGCCAGTGTGACGGCGACGTTTGCCTTGGATGAAGAAGATTGGGTGCGAGATGAGATCAAGGACGAGATCAACGATGATGGGCTGGAGGAACAAACTGTTGATCAAGTTGGCAATCAGTTTGTGGAGCGCGATCGGCTGGTTCATCAGTCTGTAGAAAAGGGTCATCCTGAAAAGGGTCATCTAGGCAACGGTCATATTGCGCCCGTGCCTGTTTTGAATGAATGGGCAGTGACCCGAAAGCTTCGCGTGACTCAGCAAGGTTCCTATACTTCTAGCTATGCCATCAATGGATTGCCCTGTACGCTGACCGATTTGCACGAGCAATTGCATAAGCTGCGCATTTATCCCGAAGGCTACAATGTCGTGTTGCAAGGAGACGTAACCAGTATTATTTCCATGAATCCTCGGGAGCGGCGGGAAATTATTGATGAACTGGCAGGTGTGGGGGCGTTCGATCGCAAGATTAGGCAAGCCAAGGAAAAGCTAGACGCTGTGAAAGAGCGAGAAGAAAAATTTCGGATTGTTGAGCGAGAACTGATGGTGCAGCGCGATCGCTTGGCGCAAGATCGCATTAAGGCGGAGAAGTATCAACGCCTCCGAACAGAGCTAGAGAATAAGAGCCAGTGGGAAGCGATTCTGGGGTGGAAGGCGCAGGAGCGACAGGCAAAAACCCTGGTGGGACAATTGGAGGAGGGCGATCGCTCTCAAATTAATCTCAACGAGCAGTTGCAGGCGCTGGGGAACGAAATTCGAGGCGCAACGGCTGAACTGGAACGGCTGAATGCCCATGTCAAAGCGTTGGGTGAGGACGAGCAATTGGCGCTCCAAGCCACCTTGGCGACCCGTGAGGCAGAACTGCGACAATTACAACGGCAAGCACAGGAACTGACCACGGCAGAACGGGTAACCTCAGGGGCGATCGCCCAGACTCAGCAAGATATTCAAGACCAAACCCAAGCCCTAGAAAAGTTAGGGCAAGAACACCAAAACTTAGAAACAAAGGAACTGGCGATTTTCCGACGAGAACGAGATGACGCGAAGAAAGCACTGGATCACAGCCGGGAAGATTCGAGCGCGATCGCAGCGGCTTCTGATGCTTGGATTCAGGAGCAAACCGCCCTCCGTCACCAAATCGAGGCGTTGTTGAAGACTCTTGAGCCTCAACGCACCGAGCAAGCCAAATTGCAGGAACGAGTGGAGCAACTGCGGCAGAAAATTCAGGAACACAATGATGCCTTAGCAGGCATTGCCGAGGGCGTAACCACGAAGCAAACCGAACATAAACAGGAGTTGGCAAACCTTCGGGATGCACAAAAGCGCACCGAAACAGCACAGCAGACGCTGACCCAAGCCGAGCAAGACCTGAAGATGCAGCAGGATACCCAAGAGCGGTTGAGCCATGAACAGCGCGACAAGCAGCGACAGTTAGACAAAATAGAGGCCCAAGCCCAAGCCATTCAGGAAACCCAGGGCACAGGCATTATTGAGGTGCTGCACCAGGCGAAGCTTGAGGGCATTTGTGGGTTGGTGGCGCAGTTGGGGCGGGTAGAGCCCCAGTATCAACTGGCGCTGGAGATTGCGGCAGGAGCGCGGTTGGCAAATTTGGTGGTGGATGATGATGGCGTGGGGGCAAGAGCGATCGAGCTATTGAAGCAAAGACGGGCAGGGCGAGCTACTTTTTTGCCGCTCAACAAAATCAAAGCGCCCCACTTCTCGCCGATCGCCGCCTGGAATCGCCCTGAAGGATTTATCGATTACGCCCGCAATTTAATTGAGTGCGACGATCGCTATGCTCAGGTTTTTGCCTATGTTTTCGGCAGCACCGTCATTTTCTCGACCTTGCAGCAAGCGCGCCCAGAAATGGGGCAATATCGCATTGTGACGCTGGATGGAGAGCTGCTAGAAACTAGCGGGGCAATGACTGGGGGAAGCTCTTCGCGGCAAAGCTCTTTGCATTTTGGGCGCGTAGAACCGGCAGAATCTTCAGAGGCGATCGCCCTCCGAGAGCGGCTTCGAGAAATCGACCGAATTTTGCGACGCTGTCAGGACGCGATCGCCCAGGCCGTCGGCAACGTCAGAGAAAAATCCCAGGCACTCAACGATGCTCGGCAACAGCACCGAGAAATCCAGCTCCAAGCCGAACAAATCCAAAACCAAATTGCGACCCAGGTGGCTCAGGAAGGACACCTGCGGGCACAGTTATCGCAGAACACGCAAGAGCTCACGACCGCTCAAGAACGGCTGCAAATTCTAGAGAACGATCTACCTCAACAAGAAACGCACCTGCAAAACCAGCGGCAAGCGTTGGCAGCTTTGGAAAAATCCTACGCTCAAAGTGAATGGCAACAGATTCAGAACAACATTCGTGAGAAAGAGACCCAGTTGAGCGATCGCCAGCTCACGCTTCAAACTGCCGAGCAGCACTTGAAAGACTTGGACAATCAGCGGCTGCGGATTCAAGAAAAAATTGAGCTATTCCAGCAGCGAGTTCAAGAATATCGCACCCAGCAGGCTGCCCAGTTTAATCAGCAGGCGACCTTCAGCCAGCAGCAAACCGTCTTGGTGGATCAAATTGCCCAAAACCGCACGTCCCTCGCCTCGTTAGAACAAACCTTGGCAGCCGAGAAGCAAGCCCGCGATCGGGCAGAACGGCTGCTCCGCGATCGGCAAACCTCGCAGCAGCAAGTCGAGTGGCAGCGCCAAAAGCTGATTGAAACCCAGCAAGCCCGCCGAGAAGAACTGACGACTCTGCAAGCTCAAATTGAGGCAAAACGAGTCGAGTTACCCGACCCGCTGCCCGAAATTCCAGAAGACTTGGGTCTAGAGCAATTGCAGCAGGAATTGCGATCGCTGCAAAAACGCTTACAGGCAATGGAACCCGTCAACATGATGGCGCTAGAAGAATACGATCGCACCCAAACCCGCCTAGAAGAACTCACCCAAAAGCTAGAAACCCTCGACGAAGAACGCACCGAGCTCCTGCTACGCATCGAAAATTTCACCACCCTTCGCCAAAAAGCCTTCAAAGAAGCCTTCGATGCCGTCAACATCAACTTCCAGGGCATCTTTGCCGAACTCTCTGACGGCGATGGCTACTTACAACTCGATGATCCCCAAGATCCCTTTGGCAGCGGCTTAAACTTAGTGGCTCACCCCAAAGGTAAACCCGTTCGCCGCCTCGCTTCTATGTCAGGGGGAGAAAAATCGCTGACGGCGCTTAGCTTTATTTTTGCGCTGCAACGCTACCGCCCTTCACCGTTTTACGCCTTCGACGAAGTGGATATGTTTTTGGATGGGGCAAACGTAGAACGATTAGCTAAAATGATCAGACATCAAGCCCAACAGGCACAATTTATTGTGGTGAGTCTCCGCCGCCCCATGATTGAGTCAGCAGATCGTACAATTGGGGTGACCCAAGCGCGAGGGGCTTACACCCAAGTGCTGGGTCTGGACTTGCAGCCGCAGAGCGCATCCCTATAGGCAATCAAGAATGATCAGCAATCCAGAATGCGCATCTGAATCATCTGTATAATGTTGGGTTAATTCGATTGAATTGAGGGATCCTCTGGGTCTAAACTTAATCGATCGCCCGTCTAGCCCGCTTCGAGATTTAGGACTCGAAATTTAGGACTCGAAAATGACATCCGAACAATCCTGGCAACGCTCTGATATTATTGGCACTCAAATTATTACCCGCGACAACGGCAAACGCCTAGGCGTGGTTAGTCAACTCTGGATTGATGTAGACCAGCGCGAGGTCGTGGCGATCGGGATGCGTGAGAACATTCTCTCTGGCGTTCTCTCCAACATCCAACAAACCATGCTCTTGAGCAGCGTTCGTCAAGTAGGCGACGTGATTCTGGTCGATACCGACACCGTTGTAGAAGACAACTTCAACCCCGAACTTTATAGCAGCCTGATTAATAGTGAAGTGATCACAGAAACAGGCGATATGCTAGGCAAGGTTCGAGGCTTTCGGTTCTCGCCCTTGAGCGGCAAGGTCGAAACCATTGTGATTGCGTCCTTTGGTCTGCCCCAAATTCCCGATCAACTCATCAGCACCTATGAGCTATCGATGGATGAAGTGGTGAGCAGTGGTCCTGATCGGCTGATTGTATTTGAAGGCGCAGAAGAAAAACTGAATCAGCTTTCCGTGGGCTTGCTCGAACGGATTGGCATTGGCAAATCGCCCTGGGAAAAAGACGAGATGAGCGCCTATCCCAAGCCCCTGTCTACCCAAAACCAACTGCCTTCTGGGGCACGGGTTCCGGTAGAGCCGATGAAAACTCGCACCCCGATCGCCGCTCAAGAAACCTGGGACGATGATCACTGGAACGAACCCCAGCGTCAGCGCGAACCCCTCCGCCAACAAGCTCCGCTCCCCTATCCCGAAGAACCTGCTGCGAACTGGGGCGACGATGATAACCCTGAAGAATACGAAGACGTGGATTACGAAATTGTCAACGATGCTCCTGCCACTCCGTTAGGTACTGCCACTGGGATTAATCCAGTCTTAGAACTACCGCCGCTAGAACCCGATACCGATACCGAGAAAGACCTGTGGGAAGATGACGAGAATCCTAAGCCCTACCGTGCGCCCAAGGTAGAAATTCCTGAGCGCAAGCGGGTTGTAGAGTATGAGGAAGAAACAGACTATTAGACAGGAGAAAGCAAAGGATGAAGGGGGAATCCGGTAGATATTACGGCTAACTTTTGGCTGAGCTTTGCCTAACCTCGGATAACCCTGAGTTCTACCACTTCTTGTAGGGCAGAAATTTGCCATTCATAATGACTTTGACGCGATCGCCCTTCGGATCTTCTTCTTTCTCAATATCCAATGTGAAGTCGATCGCGCTCATAATTCCATCGCCAAACTTTTCATGAATCACCGCCTTCATCGGCATTCCATACACCTGCATAATTTCATAAAAACGATAAAGCAGTGGGTCTGTAGGCACCACAGTTCCTAAGCCTTTCACCCCAGAAGTCATCAAAGGCTCGACCAGTTCAGCGCCTAACCCTAGCGACGACAGCAGCTTAGTGGCTTCATCTTCTGACGCGATCGCTGACCATAAAACAAAGCTGCAATCCAAACCTCATCTCGCCCGATCGCGCTTTCCAGATCAGCAAAGCTCAGTCCTTTGGCTTTTTTAGCATCCAAAAGTATTTGGGTCATTTCTAACGGAGTCATAACAAACCTAAAGCGCATTGGCTCCAGTGTGTCAGGAGTCTAGCTTTTGAATTTGTTAGCACTGAACAAATTCTTTAGAAAAACTGGCGTTGCTGAATCACGTATGAATTTGCCCCCTAAATCCCCCATTCTGGGGGACTTTGAA
>JAAUPA010000273.1 GCA_012034615.1 Leptolyngbyaceae cyanobacterium CSU_1_4
GCAAATGTTGACGGTTGAAGGCAAAATTATCTCATCGCCTCACCAGACGCGGAGCCAACGGGTACAGTTTGAGTTAGAGGCGATGGCGATCGGGCAAGCGGCACAGTCGGCACAGTCGGCACAGTCGGCACAGTCGGCACAGTCGGTCAACCTACAGACAGTAAAACTTCTGCAACCCGTGAGTGGAAAATTGTACGTGACGGTGCCGCGATCGCAAGATTCTCAGCTTTATCCTGGCAGAACTGTCCGCATTCAAGGCTCGCTTTACAAACCCAAAACAGCCAGCAATCCAGGCGGGTTTAACTTTCAGCAATATTTAGCACAACAGGGAATTTTTGCAGGCTTGAACGGTCAAGAGATTCGTTTTCCTGAACAGGGCGGATCGCCTCCTGTTCTCTGGTCAATTCAGCAGCGCATTATTCAGTCGCAGGCTTTTTGGATTGATGAAGAAGTGGGGCATTTAATCAGTGCAATGGTGATGGGACGGGGAGGGGTTGATATTGCTTACGAAATTCAAGATCAATTCGCTCGGGTGGGTTTGTCTCATGCATTGGCGGCATCGGGAACCCAGGTATCCTTACTGGCAGGCATTGTGCTGGCGTTGACTCAACGGCTTAATCGCTGGGTACGCCTAGGAATTGGGTTAGGAACTTTGACGATGTACGTGGGCTTAACAGGAATTGAGCCTTCAGTGATTCGGGCGGCAGTGATGGGGGCAGCGGTTTTTTGGCAGTCACGCTAGATCGGCAGGTCAAGGCCTTATCTCTATTGCTGATGGCGGCAACGGTGTTATTGCTTTGGAACCCAATCTGGATTTGGAGCTTGGCGTTTCAGCTAAGTTTTTTGGCAACTTTAGGATTAGTGGTAACTGTGCCAAAGTTAACGCAGTGGTTAGACTGGGTTCCCCCTCGAATTGCACCTTTAATTGCAGTGCCGATCGCCGCTTACCTGTGGATTCTTCCCTTGCAACTTTATGTATTTGGCGTAGTTTCACCCTATTGCATTTTGATTAATATTTTTAGCAGCTTATTCATTACCTTAATTAGCGTGGGTGGTATGGCTAGCGCATTGTTAGCCCTGATTCACCCGATCGCAGGGAGCGCTTCAGCAGGGCTGGTGCAATTTCCAGCAGTGGCGTTTCTTAAAATTGCAGAACTGGGCGATCGCCTGCCAGGTAACGCTTTTGCCATTGGCACAATCAGTACACTACAAGTTTTACTACTCTACGGAATCTATCTGTTGGTCTGGTGGCAGCCCCGTTGCCAGAAACAGGGATGGATTGCAGGAATGATTGGGCTAGGCATTGTGGCAATACCAGTAGCATACACGACAACTCATCTATCGCAAGTCACGGTCTTGTCCACGGCTGAAGATCCGGTTATGGTACTACGGGATCACGGCAAGGTTGGTTTAATCAATGTAGGGATGAATCAGATTTGCGATTCACAGTGTTACCGTTTTTAAAACAACAAGGGATCAATCAGGTGGATTGGGCGATCGCACCCCGCTTGCAAACATCCGACACCGAATCTTGGAACCAAATGATCGCAGGCATCCCCATTCGGTTGTTCTATCCGATCCCCTCTGTCAAACCTCAAGCGATTGCAGAATTTACTCCGGTTTATCGAGCCTTGCGAAAACAAATTGAAGCCCATCATGGCATTGCGTTACACCTATCCAGTCGTCAGAAAATTCAGTTAGGCGGAATGACGGCTCAAATGATCAGCAATGATCCGGCGGTTCTACAAATTCAGACCTATCAACAAACTTGGCTGTTTCTCAATCGGGGCTATGGAAACCGCGATCGCGCCCTTAGCCGGTTACCTCAGGCAGATGTGTTGTGGTGGTCGGGGGAAACTTTAAGTTCAGAGCTATTGGAACGAGTGCAGCCCAAAGTGGCGATCGCGTCTGCCCGCTCTATTCCGGTCGAAACGCAAACCTGGTTCAAAGCCCATCCCGCCATTACCTTCTATCAAACAGGCGAAGATGGCGCGATTCAGTGGACCCCTCAACAGGGATTTAAAGCAACCCTAGAAGCAAGGCTCTAAAGATACGCCTCAATTACAGGCTGACAGCAGTTTGTAGATAGTCGTCAATGGCAGGGTGAGGAGAGGAACCCACATAGGGCTTGTACTCAAGTACTCATCCACCCATTCACCCATCCACCCATCCTACCCCTCAAACCAAAGCCAACAGCCCACTACCGCCTGTGATTGACCAAGCTCAGCAGATTGACCAGTGCCTCTTTTGACGGTTTCACCTCCAGATAAAAGCGTAAAGGTTCGGCAACACAGACACCATTAATCTCAACATCTACTGCTCCACTCACATTCATGACCGCAGCAACCAATTTGATTAAAAACTGCTGACTAGAGACATTCCCTAGCAGTACCACTACTGTGCCTCGCTGAGCAATTTTCAAATTCTCTAACTCATCAGCTTCAAAAGTTTTGCTAAATTCTAGGGCAACCCGTTTAGCAAGTCCCTGATGATCATACTCGCCGTTCAACCCAATTCGTTCGGGTGGAATGGCTCTAAACAACCGTGAAGCAGGCTGACTAATAAACATTCCTTCACACAAGATAGGAAGAATACAAGCTGAGAAACCTTGGCAGTAGTCCGCTTGAGGAAACAGTGGCAGTGCGATCGCCAAAATTACCTCCTTTTACCCCCAACAGCTTAAACCGTTGCTGAAGTTCATGAACTTTTGGCAAAGTATTCATGATGTTTCTATGAAGCTAGACTTAATCTATCACACAAAAGTGTTTCCGATACTACAAGAATCACTGAGATACTGAAGGATTTCCGTATCGCTTGTTAAGAAACGTCGGAAGCTAAGCAAGGGCTAGTCCAGAAAAATCGCTTGAACAGCAAAGTTTCAAAGAACTAGCCAAAGTGGCTCAACTCCTAATTCAGAAGATCACAAATTTACTCAAAAATCAGAGTCTTGTCAAAAAAGTTACTTACTCTCTCCGTACTTCCCGATCGCTTCCCAGCATCAGGCTATAGATCTAGGGGTGAAAGGTCTAGGCGTGAACTGAGCCATCCGGCATAATGAGCCCTGCCAAATTTGCGCCCGTTAGCTTCACCATGAGTTTGTCCGATACCCCCACTCTGGCACCGCGCAGGTCTGCTCCCCGCAAATCGGCACCGCTTAAGTCCGCTCCAATCAGGTTGGCTCCTTGTAAGTTGGCGTGACTGAGGTTGGCTTCGAGCAAATTTGCTCTTAAATAAGTTAGCTCCGGTCAAATTTTGCCCCAGTCAGGTTGATGCGATGCAAAAAAGCGTCGCTGAGATTGGCATTGTGAAGATTGGCATGGCTCAGATTGCGGCTCGACAGATCTTTCTCTTTGAGATCCGCGCCCACCAAAATTAGCCCCACTGAGGTCAGGAGGCTGGGGACGAGACGTAGCCTGAGGCGAGGGAGACGAGTTCCAAGAGGCTTGGTCGCGGGGGGCGCTTTGAGGCGGCGGTACAGGGCGGGCACTACTTTGAGCAGATGTCCCGTTCGGAGGATTAGGGTTGCTTTGGCTTTGGCTTTGAGGGGCTTGGGTAGAAGCGCCGTTTTGCGAAGTCCCATTTTTAGAGGAACCCGACGAGCCTTTCTGGGCAGCGTCGCCGTAGGCCGGTCGGGGCGGCGATTGATAATAGTGATAGCGAGGCGGAACGGTGTGCTGTCCAGAAGAGGATGGCGGCGGTGACTGAGAGGATTGAGCGGACTGAGACGATGGAGGGGCAGACGGCTTGGGCTGAGCTTTTGGCTGTGCCTTGGGTTGAGCAGTTTGAGGTTGGGTTCTAGGATAAGCGGCGCTGGCAGCCTTGCGGTTGGCAATCTGCGATCGCAAATGATCCCGCGCTTGGTTGAGCTCTTGCAGCTTCTCGTGGGCTTTTTCTTGAAGCCGAGGATTGTCTTTAGGAAGGCGATCGGGATGCCAAATAAAAGCCAAGTCCCGATACGCCTGGTTCACCTCATCCAACGAGGCACCAAGCTCTAAACCCAACACTTTGTAGTAGCGTTCTAAATCACTCATCTACAAAAAATAGCCCACATGATGTTTACGATGTTTACTAAAAGATAGACAAGAACTCAAGATTCATTCTTAAGCATTGCCAGACAAAAGTATGAGTTTGTAACAAAACCCCTTTCCTTCAGAAGAGCAGCTTGGGGAAAGGCTTGTCTAACTCCATTGCTAATTGAACCTCACCCCTAGCCTTGTCCTGCTGAGGGCAGAGGCATTAGATTTCTATCTTTCATTGAGCAATGCCCATTTTTACTAACCTACTCTCTCCATGCTACAAGGCTAGTCGAGCCGCTGATCTGCTGAGATGCTAAAGAATTGCTAGGAATATTCCTATAATGAGCATAGCTTCATTGCTTCAAACGTCTGCCCCGCGCCTGCCCAGGCGAGTTTTTAACTCATTCAAATCAATCTAACCCTTCTCGACAGAAATGCCATTTCAGAACTAGACTGATATATTCATCAAACTTTTGTACAGCAACGCATACAGAAGAAACCCCAGAAAATATTATGACTAAAGTCTTCCCTCTGCCTTCCCCAAGTGCTGTGCTGACTCAATCTGGATTGTCAGCTCAAATCCAGACGGCACCCCAGGCAACCGGTGCCTACGCTCTCATTGATAGCTTGAGACGACATGGTGTCAAGCATATTTTGGTTACCCAGGTGGTGCCATTCTACCCATATACGATGAGCTATATCGGGCGGAATCGGCAGGGTTTGTGCAGCATATTTTGGTTAGACACGAGCAAGGAGCAGCCCATGCAGCAGATGGTTATGCGAGGGCGACAGGACAGGTAGGGGTCTGCTTTGGAACTTCGGGACCAGGAGCAACGAATCTGGTAACGGGCATTGCTACGGCTCAGATGGACTCGATCCCGATGGTGATTATTACAGGGCAAGTTGGGCGGGCTTCGATTGGCAGCGATGCCTTCCAAGAAACAGATATTTATGGAATCACCCTGCCTATTGTGAAGCATTCTTATGTGGTGCGCAACCCGAAGGACATGGCGCGGATTGTGGCAGAAGCCTTCCACATTGCCACGACGGGACGACCGGGGCCGGTTTTGATTGATGTTCCTAAAGATGTAGGACTAGAAAAGTTTGATTACGTGCCAGTTGAACCGGGAACGGTGAAGTTACCCGGCTATCGTCCGACTGTGAAGGGTAATCCCCGCCAAGTTGTGCAGGCTCTCAAGCTGATTCGGCAGGCACGCCGACCGCTGTTATACGCTGGGGGTGGGGCGATCGCTGCGGGCGCCCATGCCGAAATTAAGGAACTAGCAGAGCGTTACAACATCCCTGTCACAACCACGCTGATGGGCATTGGCGCGTTTGATGAACATCATCCGCTTGCTGTAGGTATGTTGGGAATGCACGGCACAGCTTATGCTAACTTTGCTGTGACTGAATGCGACTTATTGATTGCAGTGGGTGCCCGGTTCGACGATCGGGTGACCGGAAAGCTCGACGAATTTGCCGCTCGGGCAAAAGTCATCCACATTGACATCGATCCGGCTGAGGTGGGCAAAAATCGGATTCCGGATGTGCCCATTGTGGGCGATGTTCGGCGAGTCCTGACGGATCTATTGCAGCACGACGCTAAGAGTGACAATGCAGCCAATTCGACCCAAACCCAGGATTGGCTGCAAAGAATTGCTCGGTGGAAGGTCGATTATCCTCTGGTTGCGCCGAC
>JAAUPA010000274.1 GCA_012034615.1 Leptolyngbyaceae cyanobacterium CSU_1_4
ATCAAGGAAAACAAATTGGGCGATCGCCGAGTTAACGCTAATCTCTCTTTCTCTAACCGAATTAATGACTTAAATTGTTTAGAACCTTTTAGAAGAATCGCCAACCCAAACCCATCAAGTGCGAGGAGGAAGCCGCGCCTCTTTCTATTTACCGTCTTGGTTTACTCGATGGATGTAATGGCTTTGTAACATAACCTAAGAGGATGTTTTAAGAGTATAGATTGTGACCCAAACCGCCCCCTAAATCCCCCATTTTTGGGGGACTTTAAAGCAGAATTGGCTCGAAAATCCCCCAGAATGGGGAATTTAGGGGCGAGTGTAAAGCGCTTTAACACTTTTAAAGCATCCTCTAACCAGACATCATCTGCACTTAATTTTTTTACAAATGCCAGTGCAGATGATGTCCCATGAAAATTTATCCGTGTGCTTAACCTCACAATTAACCTAAAATAATCTGCCAAAATGGCAAGTCAAATTGAAAAGAAGACCCTATTCTTAAGAAGTAATCGTTCAAGTTGAATTTCAAATTTGTAATTTTCTTGAACTAGATTACAACTGATAATTCCTGATTCTTAAACAACAAACCAAGGAGCAATCTCATGTTGATTTCTGATCTTAACTACCTGAACGAAGTTTCTTCTGAGTCTACTGATTTATCCGGTGGATTTAACTTAGGCTATGATTTCAGCCACATTTACTTCAACGAATACCTCAACATTTACAAGAATGCTTACGTGAACACTTATGCTAAGGGTCATTTGGCTACATCCGAGTCGGATGCTAATGCTTATGGCTATGGCACGTTCACTCAAACCTTTAATAACGCTAACACCACTCCTTACAGCTCTCACTCGAATGGTGTAGCTATTGCGGGAACTGGTTACTAGTCCTTGAGTTTTCACTTTCTCTTGGGAATTGACACTGTAAAGTGACTTTTTCACATGGGATTTGAGAAAGCTTGAAGCTTGAGAAAATCACTGAAAGTTAAATAAAAATGACTTTCAGTGATTTTCTTATTTTGACTAAAGGCACTCTGAATTCTCGTCAAGGCCGCAATGAGGAATATAGTGATGGAAATAGATGATTTAAATTATCTGTGTTCAACTGATACTTGTAAAACTAGCAGGATTCGAGGAGGAATATTTGCTAATGTTCAAGTTAATACCTATGCTTCATATAGTTTTAGTAGTGCTAATGCTAGTGCTGTCGCAGTAGGTCAGTTTACCCAAACTTTCACAGATACTCAGGCTAATCTTTACCAGGGTCCTGTTTCGGGGCATAGCACTGCCTATGCCCAAGGTACTGCCTACGCTTCTAACGGTAATGATAGCTACTCGGTGAGAGTGACTGACAGAAAGAGCTATTGGTGGTAAACCCTAGTTGAATAAGAGAGAGGCACTATAATGACTACACTGAATTGGGTCATGTTTAGCTCTTCTGCTTTAGAGCATAGCCAAAGTTCTGCTTCTAGTGGTTCTTTCGTTTCTACAGAAGGGACAGGGAGCATTTCAATAGCTACATCGACCAATGGATTTAAGGATTATCAAACGTGTTGAGCACTTGGGAGGTCTATGCCCTTGGTGCCCCATCAAGTAGTAGTAGCGTGATCGCCACAGCTTCTCCAGATGGAGCAAGTGTCAGTGCTAACGTTACAGCACCATCTCCTCATTAAATCTATAGATGGTCAATTATAATTGGACAAGAGAGGTGCATTGCAATGGCTACACTAGATTGGTTTATATCTAACTCCGCTCCAGGGTACAGCCAAAGCTCTAGTTCTAGTAGTTCTTTCGTTTCTACGGAAGGTGCAGGGAGTAGTTCAACGGCTACCTCAACAAATGGTTCTGACGGTTCTCAAACCACAAGCAGCCAACAAATTTATACTCCTGGTGCCACATCAAGCAGTAGCAGCGCGATCGCCACAGCCTCTCCAGATGGGGCAACCGCTAGCACCGACGTTGCAGCACCCTCTGTCGATTCCGCTCCCGGTTCATCTACCGATTCGTCTTCCAGTTCATCTACTGATTCATCTTCTAGTTCGTTTTCTAGTTCATTTTTTGATTCATCTCCAAGTTCATCTACCGATTCATCTTCTAGTTCACTTCCCAATTCCTCTCCTGATCAGCCTACCGCAGCAGTCGCTGATGCATCTTCCCTAATTTCTAGCTCTGATAGTCCGTTAACGCCTGCGATCGTTGCCTCACCTCTGTTGATCAGTGTAGTCAGTTTTGCTAGCCAGTTTTATCAAGATGGTAGGTTTTTCAGAGGTCGTCGGTTTAATGATTTTCTTCGAGGTGGACGGCGTAATGACCAACTGTGGGGCGATCGGGGGCACGACCATTTATGGGGCAAGGGTGGCAATGACTGGATGGTTGGAGGAATTGGCAATGACTTGCTTCGAGGCGGGTTGGGAGATGATTGGTTGTCTGGCGGAGAAGGAGATGACACCCTGGTGGGGGGGTGGGGGCAAGATTGGCTCACTGGCGATGGTGGAGCCGATCGGTTTGTCTTAAATAAAGGAGTAACTGACCTTCCCTTTGCAGATGTCATTACAGATTTTAATGCGGTCGAAGGAGATATCATTCAAGTATCCAGAAATCTATTGAATGGTGCTAAAACTTTGCAAAACATTGTCTTTGAAGTCCTGGACTCAGATGGCGATGGAAGTTTTGATGCCACTTTAATTCGATCGGGTAACAACAGAATTCAAGCGATCGTTCTAGATACCGTTAACGTCTCCGGTCTATCAACCTTAACCTATTCAAGTTTAGTCGTATCTTCTTAAGCCATGATTTGTTCATCCGTTCAATCGATCCAACCTGAAGCCATTGTTGATTTTTTGAAGCGAGAAATCATCCTCAAGGACGTTTATAAACGAGTCCTGTCTCAGCAAATTATCAACCAAACGGTGAAGGAAAAAGGGATTACCTTAACCCCAGAAGAAATTCAAGCTGAAGCCGATCGCCAGCGCCATCAACGGCACCTAGAAAGCTCGACAGCCACCTTTTCATGGTTAGCCGAGCAATTAATGACCCCAGAAGACTGGGAAGCTGGAATTAGCGATCGCCTGCTTTCTATAAAACTTGCCGAGTCGCTGTTTGGTCATGAGATCGAAAAATATTTTGTTGAACATCAGCTTGAATTTGAGCAAGTTTTGCTCTATCAACTCGCAGTTCCTTATCTTCAGCTCGCTCAAGAATTGCTTTACCAAATTGAAGAAAATGAAATTGGCTTTTATGAGGCAGCCCATCTTTATGATTTAGATGAACAGCGCCGCCTCCAGTTTGGCTATGCTGGGAAACTATATCGATGGAGTTTTTCTCCAGAAATTTCAGCAATTCTCTTAGGCGCTAACACTGGAGAAGTAATTGGTCCGGTTCAGTCTGAACAAAGCTATTTACTGCTAATGGTTGAAGAATTTATCCCTGCAAGGCTTACGCCTGAGATTCGTCAAACTATTCTGGATAGACTGTTCCAAAACTGGCTAAGTCATGAATTAACACTCATTTCTTAACAGATTTTAACAGATAAAAGATACCATTTTTCTCTTAAGTAGTAAGTTTTGTGCAACGATTTTAAGATATGATCAATATCAGTCTTGCACCGCAAATGACTCATGGTATGATACAAATCCTTTAGGCATTTGGGTTCCCAATGAAAGAGCCTGAAAGTATGCAGGTGGAACATTGGGTAGAACAAGACTTGGCTCTGCCTCAAAACCAAAACGCCGATAGTACTTAGGTTCGCCCAACACTACGCACCCTGCGGCACCCTGCTCACGTAAAGTATCCAACGCTTGGCTAATGAGCCGCGACCCAATTCCCATGCCTTGATGTTCCGGATTGACAGAGACGGGTCCCAGCCCGTACCAGCCCTGACTCTTGTCGGAAATAGAAACCGGGGATATTGCGACATGTCCGACAATCTGTCTATCCACCTCAGCAACGAGAGAAAGAGTCAAATATCCTGAATTACGCAAGGCGTTGACAATAAACTCTTCAGTGTGGCTGGTATGGGGGGCATTCAGAAATGCAGTTGCTATTAATGCCTGGATGTCAGCAATATCAGAAGGAACTTCTTTTCGTAGGATTATATTCATGGCTGGTTCTTGCTTGTACGCTAACCATTAATTTAGCCGAGTGCCTTTTCTTTGGGAGAGTAGATTTAGAAAGAGGTTTCCTCAGCCATACGATCTTCTACAACTTAACTGCCCAATTTCTGCCCATACCATTTGCTCCTAGCCATCTTCATCATTTATTAGGGGCAAATGCCATTCGTCCGCAGCTCGTCCGAAGTCGCCAGAGACGAAGCTTTCAAGCGTTTTGAAGTACACCCTAGTGGTCTGTCAAGAAATAAATGATGGGGGATGAAAGAATTCAAAATGATCAATTCAAAATGAACAGCCTTTAATTTTGAATTTTGAATTTTGAATTTTTGAATTCGATCGTCTCTACCCACTAACTAAAAATTGACAACCCACTAGCCCTTTCACGACAAAAGCAGAAGAGCTGAATTTTCATACTACAATTCAGCAACGCCGTCTTTTCTACGCTTTCATTTAATGGGCAGGGATTTACAACATGGGTAAAGAGCTTCTTCCTCCGAGCGACTATAGCGAACTTTTGCAGAGCCTCAAAGAGCGGATTCGCAACAGCCAACTCCGGGCTTCTTTGTCGGTTAATCGGGAGATTGTGCTGCTTTACTGGCAAATTGGGCGTGAAATTTTATTCCGGCAGCAGGTTCAGGGGTGGGGAGCAAAGATTATTGAGCAGTTAGGAAAAGATCTTCAAAAAGCATTTCCCGCCTTGAAAGGGTTCTCACCTCGAAATCTTAAATATATGCGGGCGTTTGCAGAGGCTTATCCCGAAGAGCAATTTGTGCAGCAGCTTGCTGCACAAATTCCTTGGTTTCACAATTGCGTTCTGTTGGATAAGGTAAAAAATTCTAAGGAGCGCATCTGGTACATTCAGCAAACGATCGGGCAAGGGTGGAGCCGAAACATTCTCGTTATCCAGATTGAAAGCCAACTGTATCAACGCCAAGGGCAAGCTGTAACAAACTTCGAGCAAACGTTGCCGCCGTTGCAGTCTGACTTGGCGCACCAAATTGTTAAAGATCCTTACTGTTTGGACTTTTTGACTCTGGGGAAAGATGCTCAAGAGCGAGACTTGGAGGAGGCTTTGGTGAAACATATTCGAGACTTTTTGCTGGAGTTGGGAGTTGGGTTTGCCTTTGTGGGCAGCCAATATCGCTTGGAGGTAGGCGAAGAGGATTTCTATATTGACTTGCTGTTTTATCATTTAAAACTTCGCTGCTATGTGGTGATTGATCTAAAAATGGGGGAGTTTAAGCCAGAATTTTCAGGCAAAATGAATTTTTATATCTCAGCAGTCGATGATTTATTAAAACATGGGGATGACCAACCGACGATCGGGATTATTTTGTGTCGTTCTAAAAATCGAGCGATCGCTGAATATGCGCTACGGGGCATTCAAAAACCCATGAGTGTGGCAACGCACCAAATGGGGCTGCCTTCTGCATTCGCTAGTAAACTGCCAACGATTGAGCAGCTAGAAGCCGAAATGAATGCGATCGTTGGTTCAACCCTTCATTCTTCAGAACCGCCCTTAGAGGATAGCTGAGAAGTCTCAAAAATTCGGCGTTGCTGAATGCAAGTATGAAAGCCCCCTAAATCCCCCAA
>JAAUPA010000275.1 GCA_012034615.1 Leptolyngbyaceae cyanobacterium CSU_1_4
AAAGATCTATCGATGGATAGATTTTTTGTGAATAGATTCTAGAGTCTATTCCTATTGAATGATCTTTTGTTTGTTTAAAATCTCTCTAAAGTGGTACAGAGGCATTGTCGTTTCTGTTCCATTATCGATGCAAGTTAGAGGATCTTTTAAAAGTATCAAAGTGCTTTATACTTGCCCCCTAAATCTGCCAAGTTGGGGGATTTTGAAGGAGAACGGGTTTGGAAGTTCCTCAAATGGGGGGTGGGGGCGGTTCGGGTCACAATATGTACCTTTAAAGTATCCTCTTAGTCTTTATTTAGAAGATAAGTAACCTACTCTAAATTAAATGTAAGACGTAGGGGGGCACTTTGCCCAACGGATATCTACAAATTTAATGATGCCGAATTCTGATCTGGCTTTGTGGATTTTCCCGATCGCAAAATAATTGTTACAGTTAGTTACAGTTATGGAATGTGAATTTGTAAGCTTCCTCCTTTTGCCGTTGTCCATTTTGCATACTGCACCAGACTCTTATGATTTCTCATGTTCCATTGCTTGTCCGCTGGCGATTTAAATCTTTGCAGGCGATCGCGCTTTGCCGCCCAGCCAGGTTAGCGCGTTGGGGGATGCTTAGCATCTCTATGGTGATACTTTCAAGCTGTGGCTTTTTGCCCAAAGGAGAAGCTGATGCCCAAACCCGCCCTCCTGGTTCGGCTCAAGGTCAGGGGACAGCGGCTGTTGATGTGGCGATCGCGGCAACAGCACCTCTAGAATCAGCTCGAGAATACACAGGCACCACTCAGCCCTTACAAGAAGTTGCGATTCGTGCCCAAGCCGAAGGTCAACTGCGGCAGTTGAATGTGGATGTCGGCGATCGGGTGGAGGAGGGGCAACCCTTGGCTCGAATTGACGACTCGCTTTTAGATGCGGCGACCACGGAAGCAGAGGCAGAATTAGCATCACGGCGATCGGAAATTAGTCAACTTCAAACGCAGGTGACCGATGCCAAAACCCAGGTAGAACAAGCTCGGCTCCAGCTTCAGCAAGCCGAATCAGATGCGGCTCGCTATGACAAACTTGCCAGAGAGGGTGCGATCGCCCAACAGCAGGCAGAGCAGTCCCGTACGGAAGCCAAAAACAGCCGCCCAGATTTTGCGATCGTCGCAGGAAAAGGTTCGCAGCCAAGAGCAGGCGATCGTGGCGGCAAATGGTCGAATTGCGGCTCAGCAGGCAGTTATTGCACAGCGGCAAGAGCAGCGATCGTATGCAGGGCTGACGGCTCCCATCGACGGTGTAGTGCTGACGCGATCGACAGAAGTTGGCAATTTAGTACAAGTGGGGGACGAACTGCTGCGGCTGGGGGACTTTTAGTCAAGCCAAGGTGACGGTGCAAGTTTCGGAACTCGATTTGGCAGACGTTGAAGTGGGCAAATCTGCTAAGGTGCGGCTGGATGCTTTTCCTAATCAGCAGTTTGCAGGCAAAGTAACGCGAGTTTCGCCGGCTGCCAATCCAACCTCGCGCTTGGTTCCTGTGGAAGTCACCATTCCTAATCCAACGGGCAAAGTCGGCAGTGGCTTATTGGCTCGGGTAAGCTTCACGCAAATGAACCCCGATCGTGTGGTCGTGCCCCTAGCAGCCTTGCAAGATGACCGGGCAAATGCCAGACAACCCGGAACGAATGCCGGAACGAATGCCGGAACGAATGCCGGAACGAATGCCGGGACAAACCTTGGTAGTCAAACCTCTAGTAATTCAGCCAGGGCTGAAGCAAAGCCCAAAAAGACGCAAGGTACGCTATTTATAGTAGTCGGCGAGGGTGAACAGGCAAAAGTGACGGCTCGATCGGTGGCATTGGGTGAACAAATGGATGGTAAAGTCCAAATTCTTTCGGGTCTAAATCCGGGTGAACGATTTGTTGCCCGCGCTAGTAAGTCGCTCAAAGAAGGTGACTCAGTGCGCTTGAGTATCTTGTCAGATCAATAAAGTTCAGATTAATAAAGAAAGTTCAGATCAGTAAAGTTCTAATCTACGGCGGCATTGCTGAATAGAAGTATGAATCCTTAAGATGCTATTGCTCCGATCGCCCCCTAAGTCTCCCAGAATGGGGAACTTTGAGGTTCGGAAGTCTCCCAGAATGGGGGGTTTAGCAAATTTATACCGTGATTCAGAAACGCCATCTACGGCTTGTCTTTTCTAGCAGGCGGCTGCTAATTGCCCTTTATCTTTACCCTTGTCTAGCCATCATGCAAAACCCTTCTTCGTCTGGTTTCAGCCTGAGTACGCTTTCGATTCGGCAGCACATCGGAACGTTGATGTTAACCCTAACCGTTATGATTATTGGGGTCTTTTTTATTACTCAACTGCCGGTCGATTTGTTACCTTCTGTGACCTATCCCCGCATTGGGGTGCGTTTGAATGCTCCAGGAATTTCGCCAGAGGTGGCGATCGATGAAATTACCCGACCGTTGGAAGAAGCCCTTTCTACGACCGATGGAGTGGTTCAAGTTTATTCGCAAACGCGAGAAGGGCAAGTCAATCTAGATCTATACTTCAATCCGGGTAGCAACGTAGAACAAGCGCTCAACGATACGACGGCAGCCTTTAATCGCAACCGAAACCAACTGCCCGATACGATCGAAGAGCCTCGGCTGTTTAAGGCAGATCCATCGCAGTTACCTGTTTATGAAATGGCGCTTACGTCGCCTTCGCTACGCGATGTTGATTTGCGCGTGTTTGCGGATGAAGAACTGTCCCGCGAACTTAGCATTGTTTCGGGGGTTGCTTCGGCAGATGTTTCGGGTGGTGTCCAAGAGGAAGTGCGCATCAACATTGACCTGAATCGGCTGCAAGCACTAGGGATTGGGCTGACGGATGTGTTAAATGAGTTGGAGCAGCGTAACCAAGATGTTTCGGGTGGACGTATTCGGGGCGATAACTCTGAACCTTTAACGCGGGCGGTGGGGCGGTTTCAGGATGCAGGCGAAATTCAAGATTTATCTTTTTCAGTTGGGGGAACAGGCAGTAGCGCGTCGCAATCCACCCTTAGCGAGCAGGCTACAACCTCGATTAGCCCTCAAACTTCCACGCCTCAGCGGGTCTATCTGCGAGATTTTGCAGATGTTATTGATGGAACCGAAGAGGAGCGGGTGCTAGTTAGCCTCAATCGACAACAAGCGGTTAAACTCAGCGTGCAGAAGCAGCCTGATGCGAATACTGTTTTGGTGGTGGATGCGGTGAAGCAACGGTTGGAAGAGTTACGTCGATCGGGGGTGATTCCAGAGGACATGATTATTACGCCTACTTTGGATGAGTCGAAGTTTATTCGCAATTCTTTGGCAGATGTGATTATCTCAGGTCTATCGGGTGCTGTATTGGCTGCGATCGCCGTTTTTCATTTTTTTAGGATCACTGCGTCAGACGTTTATTATTGCGTTGACGATTCCCCTTTGTACTTTGGCAGCCGCGATCGCCATGAAGCTTTGCGGTTTCTCGCTAAACATTTTTAGTTTAGGTGGCTTGGCAATCAGTGTAGGGCAAGCGATTGATACTTCTGTTGTCATTCTCGAAAATGTTAGTAAACGGGTAGAAATCCTTAAACTCGATCGCCAAGGTTCTCTGTTAGAGACTCATAATGTGGACGGCAATAATCACGATAATGAGAATTACAACGGCAACGGTAATCATCCTGGCAAAGAGAACGGATATCACTCTTATGCTCGTACTCTGATTACAGCCGTTGAGGAAAGTAGCCGTGAGGTCGAATCCTCGCTGGTTGCTTCGACTGCCGCCAACTTGGTCTCAGTATTGCCCTTTGTGCTGGTCGGCGGCTTCATCTCGTTGCTATTTAACGAACTGATTCTCACCATCTGCTTTGCAGTCGTTGCGTCATTGATCGTGGCTCTGACAGTTGTGCCAATGTTGTCGGCTCGGCTGTTTGCCATTCAGTGGTCGAGCGGTCTCAATCGTCTGTGGTTCTTGCGGGCATTTAATCAACAGTTAAAGGGTGCCACTCGGTCGTATGGTCATTTGCTAGCTAAGGTGATCCGTCGTCCGGCGATCGTAATTGCAATGGCGTTCCTCGTTTTAGGCGGCAGTAGTATCGTCATGGCAGGTCAGATTCCGCAAGAAATTCTGCCGCGCATTAGCACAGGGCAGGCGAACGTTAATGTTCAGTTTCCGCCAGGTACTTCCTTAGAAACCAATCGGCGTGTCATGGAAGCCGTGGACAATGTGCTCTTGAAACAGCCAGAGACGGATTATGTTTTCACCACCGCAGGCGGATCGCTGTTTGGCAATTCGGTATCGTCTAATCCATCGCGCAGTTCGGGAAGTGTGACGCTGAAAGCGGGTAGTGATGTGGAGGACTTTACAGAACGGGTGACGCAAGAAATGAACCAGCTTAACCTAGCGGGCATTCGGGTTCGGGTTTCGGCGGGTTCTGTGCGCGGCTTAACTTTGAACAACTCACCGCTGCGGGGTGCTGAAGTCGATGTGGTGCTTCAGGGTGAAAATGCAGAGGAGCTACGGCAGGCAGGGCGGCAAGTGTTGGCGGCGTTAGATGAGCAGGTTACGTTATCGGCGTTCCGTCCAGATGCAGACGATCGCCAGCCCGAAGTGCAAATTCGTCCTGACTGGGAACGTGCAGATGCCCTTGGCTTAACCGCTCAGGCGATTGGTAGCACCATTCAAACGGCGATCAGGGTGCGGTGCCCACTCAATTACAGCGTAACGAGCGTTTAGTAGATGTGCGAGTGCAGTTAAATCAGGCGTTGATCCGACAGCCTTCTCAGTTGGCGCAGCTCCCGCTATTTGTCGATAATGGTGCCTTGGTGCGGTTAAGCGACGTGGCTCGGATTGAAGATGGGCAAGCGCCGGGTGAGATTCAGCGCATTAATCAGCGCCCTGTATTTCTAATTGCCGGCAACCTCAATAAAGGAGCGAGTTTGGGCGCGGCGCTGGAGGAAGTGCAGCAAATTGTCTCCACTCTAGAGTTGCCGGATGGGGTCACAGTTTTACCCAGCTATGCCGGACAAACCAACAAAGAACTTCAGGGGGCATTGGTGGGGCTAGGTAGCTTAGCTGCGTTCCTAGTCTTTGTTGTCATGGCGGTACAATATAATTCTTTAATTGATCCGTTGGTCATTATTTTGACCGTTCCCCTAGCATTAGCAGGTGGTATCTTGGGGCTGTTCGTGACGCAAACTGCGATCGGTATTACTGTAGTGGTGGGCGCAGTACTGCTAGTTGGGATTGTGGTTAATAACGCCATTATTATGGTGGAAACGGCAAACCAAATTCGAGAAGAAGAAGGACTCGATCGAACCGCTGCAATTATGCAAGCTGCTCCTCAACGCCTACGCCCTATTTTGATGACCACTATTACTACTGTTTTAGGGCTGTTTCCCTTGGCGTTGGGCATTGGCGAAGGATCGGAGTTTTTACAGCCCTTGGGAATTGTGGTGTTCTCTGGTCTGACCCTGGCAACGCTGCTGACGCTGTTTATTATTCCTTGTTTCTATGTGCTGCTACACAGTATTTTCAAGCGGGATATTGGGATCAGGAAAATGGTGAGCCGGACGCGATCGCTCGTGATGTTGAGTCGCAAGTCGTGAGTATGGGGAGGTTTTAGAGGGGGCTGTTCTGACAGGGGGTGGAGGAGTGGAGGAGTGGAGGGGTGGAGGG
>JAAUPA010000276.1 GCA_012034615.1 Leptolyngbyaceae cyanobacterium CSU_1_4
CCCCGAAAAGCTATCGGTATTGTCGGAAAGCATGGCAAAAGATCTCAACATCCCTTTAACCGACATGACCCAGGTTGGCGGAACGATTGAAGCAAGCCGACCTGAAGAAATATGCGACGGATAAAGTGGGCGAACCTACTCTGCGAGACATTTTGACAGAATTAGAAAAGCCGGGGCGCGACCCACGTGCCGAGTTCAAATATGCCACGTTCAAAGAAGGCGTGAAAGATTTGCGTGACTTAACCGTGGGCATGGAGCTAGAGGGCGTAATTACCAATGTGGCAAACTTTGGGGCGTTTGTGGACGTGGGCGTGCATCAAGATGGATTAGTTCATGTGTCGCAGCTAGCAGATAAGTTTGTCAGTGACCCGCAGCAAATCGTGAAGGTTGGGCAGGTGGTAAAAGTTCGGGTGTTGGAAGTCAATGAGAGTCTAAAGCGAATTAGCTTGTCGATGAAAGCGATCGCTGACGGCATGTCAGGTAGAACTGGACACCCCATAACTCAGCCTATTGTTCATAAAAACAAGCGATCGCCCCAAACTTCATCGCCTCAGCCACAATCTCAAGGCAAGCACCCAGAACAAAACAACGTCAACCCAACAGAAAATAGTGTTAACCCAATAAAAAATAACGTTAACCCAGTAGAAAATAGCGTCAACCCAACAAGAAACAACGTTGACCCCACAAAAACAGCATCAAGCCCTTAGAAACCAACGTCAAGCCAGCAAAAAGCAACGTCAACCCCACCCAAAACAGCGTTAAGCCCACACCAAACAACGTTAAGCCAGCAGAGAACCGACCTTCCGGCGCTCCAACCCTAGAAGACTTGAAAGCAAAGTTTGGAAAGAAACGCTAAGAGAGTGTTTGTAAATAAGCGTATCGCTTTACCCTAGCCCCCCAACCCCCCAAATTGGGGGACTTCGAGCCGATGGGTTGATTCAAAGTCCCATTTGGGGGATTTAGGGGGGCGGTTCGGAGCGTTATTTATATTTACAAACACTCTCTTAGAACAAAAAGGAAAAAATCATGCCAGGAACGCTGATTGAAGGCAAATGGATAGATGAGTGGAAAGAACGTCATCCTAACAGTCCATAGAGGTATGCCTGAGATTAATCCGAGTCGCATTGTGCCAACAAGTCCCATCCTAATTTTTTGATGGTTTTGTTCAAAGTATTCGATTGTCCACCATTTCTTATTTCTACTTTTAGAGGTTTCTATGCTGCATCACATTTCTTTTGCGGTTCATGATCCGCATCATGTTGCTGAAGTTGTTGCCGAACTATGGCAAGGGAAGGTCATGCCTTTTCCGGGTCATGCGGGTAGCTTCATTGCGCTAGCGATGGATTCTTACGGAACTGCGATCGAATTTCTGCCCAAGGGGTCTGTTCTCAAACCTCGTCTATCAGGAGAGTCGAGCGATTGGGCTTCCGAGCCGACTCCGACTGGCTACACCGCAACTCACGTCAATATGGCAGTTCCGATCAGTGAAACCGAAATTTATCAAATTGCCAAGCGAGAAGGATGGTATGCGGTTCGCTCTGGGCGGCAAGGTTTGTTGGAGCTGATTGAGTTCTGGATTGAGAACGAAATTATGTTAGAACTGATGCCGCCTAACTTGATGGAGAGCTATCAGACTGTCGTACAACCTGATAGTTTGAAGGCACTTTTCAATCTGGCATGAGTTGATCCTCGGAGTAGTAATGCCTTACTTCGACCCTGCCTTTGCTTCTAAGCGTCAACAGGAAGATTCTTTTAAGCATGAATTTACCGTTCTTATTCCGAATCACTTCTCAACGCAGTGGATTTAGTTCGCTAATGTTAAATCTTCAGCATATTATCAATATGTTGATAGGTTTCGTTGTAAAAACACAGGCTGTCAGGATGCTTCATCACAAACTGAATCATTTGTCGGTGCGATTCTCCTCGAAAAAATTGTTTTAGATCCTGTTCCGAACGCCAGTAGCTGACCATGATCACTTCGTCAGCGCTACAAATTCCTGCCTTCACTTGGATGCAGCCTGCCGCTTTAGCAGTAGAACTTTTAATCCACGGTAGATGTTTCCACATCTAGAAAAAGCCTGCGCGATCGCGGGTCCACAATCCATTTCTGTTCGTCGCTGCCCGAAAACTGGGTTGATCAGACGGGCAATAATCAAGGATTTTGTTTACCTGTATCCATTAGCATCAGCAGGTTTGCCCATCTCCTGTACCTCCTGAATATAGCGCCATGCATCAGGTTGAGAGCCATCTAGATCTGTAAAGCCATAAACTTGTGCCAGTTGACCGCTGGAAAGGGATTGACCATTCCAGCGATCGACCTCTGGATCACCTGCTAGATGCGCGACGGCACGCCCAATATAACGGGGCGTTTCAGCAATGATGAAGTGTGGCTCTTTTGCAGTTGCGTCCTGCCAGTTAGCTTCACTCACCCCAAAATGATCAAGCATTAGTTCTGATCGCAACCAGCCTGGAGTTAGCGCTACAGCCGTACAGTGATGGGGTTGCAGTTCTTTCGCCAATCCCCATGCCATGCGAATGATCGAAGTTTTCGCCAAGTCATAGAAGAGCGACAGCCGATAATTTCTTTCGTTATACTCAACGGTTCCATCTGTGACTTCGACGACTAATCCACCCGGAGTTTGGATTAACAGCGGTAGTGCAAAATGACTGGTAATCAGGTGAGTGTCGATCGCCAATCTCAGCAACCGCAATCCTTTCTCTAAGGAAAGCTCCCACACGGGTTTATTAAACTCTGCTAAATACTCTCCACCGATATCGTTGACCAGAATATCCAGACGACCTTGCTCCCGCTCGATTTGAGCCACCAGCGATCGCACTTGTTCTGGCTCTAAATGATCGACGATAACCGGAATTCCTTCCCCACCCGATTGGTTAACCAATGCTGCGGTTTCCTCAATCGTTTCTGGACGGTTGTATTCCGATCGCTGAGTGCTCGTGGTTCGTCCAGTGACATAAACCGTTGCTCCGGCTGCACCTAGTTCTACTGCAATCCCTCTTCCTGCACCCCGTGTGGCTCCAACAACGATCGCAATCTTATTCTTCAATGGCTGCATGATTGACCTCCTAAAGTCTGCTCAACAAACTGACGGTTTCCCTGTCTTTAAACGTAACTACTCAGCCTTAAAAAATAGAGTAGTTTTGGTGTCTGGTGCTAGAAATCTCCTAGGATTTAACTCAACATTCCCCATGTCAGAGTAACGCTTTGAAGCCTCTATCCCCACCCCTCTCTATCAGTAGAGACGAAATCCGTGCCATCTATGCCCAAGGGGAAGATGCGGTGATTGCGTGGGTAGAGAGTTTGGTAGCGCGGATTAATGCGCTCGAAGCCCGAGTAGAAGCCCTAGAGAATCAAAAGAGTCAGGACAGCCAGAATAGTAGCAAGCCTCCATCCGGTGACGGTTTCGGGAAACGAACGAAAAGCCTACGGACAAAAAGTGGTCGTCAAAGCGGTGGACAACCAGACCATCCCGGCAGCACCTTGGAATGGCGCGAAGCTGTGGATCAAGTCATCACCCATGCCGTTGTGAACTGTTTGGGTTGCGGCGCATCTTTAGAAGAAGTTGAAGTCCTCAATTTGAACTGTCGTCAAGTGCATGACTTGCCGCCGTTGCAATGAGTGGTGACTGAGCACCACTCAGAGGAGAAATGCTGTCCTCACTGCGGTGTTCTAAATCAAGGGGCATTTCCTGCCGATGTCAACAGCGGGGTGCAATATGGTTCAGAGCTAAAAGGATTGAGGGTGTATTTAATGGAGGGACAATTACTTCCCTCCGAACGCGTGTGTGAACTGTTGGGGGAGGTGCTGGGCTGTGAGATGTCAGCAGGAACACTCTACAACGCTAGACTTCGGTGCTATGAACAATTGGCAGCAGTAGAGGAACATATTAAGACAAGCATACAAGCGGCATCTGTGGTTCACTTTGATCAGACAGGGCTACGGGTAAAGGGTCAGTTGATGTAGTTACATGTCGCTTGCAATGGCTGGTTAACGGCCTACTTTTTGAACACTGATATCAGCGGCTGGTCGAAGCCGGGTTGAAAGCCAATCCGCCCCCTGCCATCAACCCAGAGCAGCCCAAACAAAGAGGGCGTTCCAAGCAAAGTCCACCGAAGAACTTACTCGACTGTCTCAAGCTGCATCAATTAGCAGTCTTGGCATTCATGAATGACTTTCGGGTGTCGTTTGATAATAATCAAGCCGAGCGTGATTTACGAATGATGAAATTGAAGCAGAAGATTTCTGGGACTTTCCGTTCGAGTGAGGGGCTGAAAGCTTCTGTCGGATTCGGGATTATCTCTCGACTCTCCGTAAGCAGGGTATCCCAGTTCTGGATGCCCTCAGACTTGTGTTTATGGAAACCCCGATCTTCCCTACTCTCCAACCTGAGTAGTTACTTTAGAAGTGTGATTCAAGGGTGTGATCGATTTTGTGAGCTACAGTTTTGCTTGCAGTGTAAACATGGTTAGTTCGGGAGAACAGTTAAAGCGAATGGGGAGATGACTAAAAACCAATGCCACGATTAATGTACAATTGATTTCCAAGATTGCCGTAGCCTGGAATCCAACCGGATACCCGCACGATATCACCTTTGATTTCGGAGAGCCATGACCAGCTTGATTTGTCCTCCACAAACGTCATCCATGACCACTCTGGCATGAAGGGAATACGAACCTGTCCGCCATGAGTATGTCCTGCCACTGCAACTGGGGCTGTGCTTGCGGGAAGGGCACCAAAGGAAGCGGGATTGTGCATCAAAACGAAGCGGGCAGCATTATTGGGAACCTGAGCGATCGCCTTAAGTGGCTCGGATTGCTTGGGAAAATAAGCTCCAATGCCTACCAGGTAAAGACTCTCGTTTTCAGAAGATTGTCCCGTCTGTGGCAGAATAATCGCTTCATTTTTCAATACAGGAATACCGATCGCTTCTAATGCTTGCTGAATTTGCTCGGCTCGTTGGATAGCGGCTGCATCAGGATCAGCAAGTTTTGTCGCTTGATAATCATGATTTCCCAATACCGCGTAGGTAGGAATTTGTGCAGCAGTCAAGGGGCGCACCAATTCAATAATTTGATTAAGCTCCGGTGTTAAATTTTCTCCTGGCTTGTAAACAAAATCTCCCGCGATTAACGCAGCAGCAGGGCGATCGGCAACAATTTGAGCGATCGCCTTTTCAATAGTGCTAATGTTTGCCATCCACATTCCGACTTGAAAATCTGCCATTACAGCAATCTGTTTTTCTTGCCAAGATTGGGGCAGAGCAGGAATTTCAGCAACTACAACATTGCGATCGAGAAGGTAAGGTTCGATAACACTCCAGGTTAGCAGCACGAGTAAGCAACTCGCTATGCCTAATACTAAATATTTAATTCGTTTCCATACATGGCTCATTGTTCATTCACTAATTATTTCTTAATCATAATCATAATTATTTTTTCCAATCGCCAACGCCTAACGGTCGTAAAATTTGTTTGAAAAATATAGGACTTACGCATTGACAGAAATAGAGGGATGTGGGTTGTCAAGCTGAAGCGGGTTCTGGACAATTGTTCAAGATGAATTGTCGAATCACCGGGATAAATAACTGCCTCGATACT
>JAAUPA010000277.1 GCA_012034615.1 Leptolyngbyaceae cyanobacterium CSU_1_4
GAGCCGCCCCCCTAAATTCCCCAAAAATGGGGGATTTAGGGGGGCAAGTGTCAAGCGCTTTGATACTTTTCAAACATCCTCTTCAAGGGTTGCCCAATGAAAAATTCAAATTAAGCTGATCAGTCAATGATAGAAACATCAACCATCCATCCCTTTTGATGGGTGAGGCGGCTCTGTAAAGTGCATGAAGCAGAGCGGAACGCAGTGCCTTTCGGGTTTGGTGTATTCCGCTTGACCCCGCATGTCCTACAGATTTTCACCCACGATTGAGGATTGCTGTGGTTGTAATGACCGAAGCTTGTGTTCGGTAAACTTGTCTGCTGCAAAAGGAAAGTTAGACGATAGGATAAATCTATTAAAAGATGCCCAACACACTCAAGAAGATTCAGGAGACACCCTAAATGCAAAGCTCGGATGCTGGAAAACGTAAGCTGCTATCGATTCTGAGCCACGGATCGATCTTTATTAGCCTTTCACTGGTTGGCATTGCTATCCCGGTTGCAATTTCTGTTCTTTCTGAGGATTCGGTTGTTAAAGCCAACGCTAAAGAAGCCATTAACTTTCACTTTAATGTTTGGTTCTGGGGCGCAATTGTAGGCGGCATTTATGGCGTGCTGTCGTTCATCAGCTTTGGGCTATTGGGCTTGCTGCTGTGGCCTGTGCTCGTCTTAGGATTTTTACTGCATTGGGGGCTGTCGATTTGGGCGATCGCCCATTGTCTGAGCGATGCTAACCAACCCTTCCGCTATCCCTTCATTTTCCGCCTTGTGTAGGGCAAAACATTGCGAACCTAACTTTTTTAATACGACCTGGTTTGATGTCAAAGACGTTGAGCCAGGTCGTTTTAAGTTTGAACCCTATGAATCAGTTCAAAAATCAGAGCAGTTAAAATAGCGGCGATCGGAATTGTTACGACCCAGGCTAGGGCGATTTCCCGCAATGGTTTAAATTGCACGCCGCCCCGCACCAGCCCAATGCCCACGACGCTGCCAACAATGGCATGGGACGTTGAAACCGGAAATCCTAGCTGAGAAGCAACCAGAACCGTCACAGCCGTTCCCCACTGCACACAGAAGCCAACGCTAGGCTGGAGCGGAATGATCCCTTCCCCCACGGTGGCAATGACTTTTTTACCCCATGTTGCTAAGCCGCCGACAATGCCCACGCCACCGATGACCAGCACCCACAGCGGAGTTGCAAAGCTTTCGTGGGGAATGGAGCTGGTTTCGATGGCGTAGACAATTGCCGATAGAGGGGCGATCGCATTCCCCACATCGTTCGCGCCGTGGGCAAACGCAACAAATCCAGCGCTAAAGATTTGGAAGGGGATCAGCGCCGATTCGACCTGAGTTTGGGCGGGTTTCCAAGCTGCGATCGCCAGACCTAAGGTTAAAATTCCGCCTAAAGCAATTTGCTGGGCGGGTAGAATGCGACCTTCTGGACATATCCACGAGGGGGCACCCGCTGCTAGCTTTTCGCCTAACGTTGGAAACACCAAACAACCAAAAGTGCCTACCGCTATTGCGCTCAACCAGGGTATCCACTCTTGAAGATGCCCGAGCGGATCGGGCTGATCGAGAATCCAATATTTGATCAAGCGATAAAGGACAGCGGCGATCGCGCCACTGACAAGGGGCGTAATTGTCCAAGTTAAAAAAATCAGCCCGATCGCCTGCCAAGCAACTCCATCAATGCCACTGGCAACCCAAGCAAACCCGGCGATCGCGCCTACGACCGCATGGGAAGAAGACACGGGCAAGCCAAACAGCGTGGCAATATTGAGCCAGACTCCACAAGCCAGCACAACTGCTATCATGCCAGAAATAAACTCTTGAGGGCTGGGTGTAAAATAAGTCGGGTTAATGATTTGCGTGGCTAAGGTGGCAGAAACCTGTTGCCCTAGTAAAAGCGCTCCCGCAAATTCTAGAATTCCGGCGATCGCCAAGGCTTGCCTCAGCGTTAGGGCTTTAGATCCAACCGCTGTCCCCATGGAATTAGCAACATCATTGGCTCCCAGGTTCCAGGCGAGGTAGAAGGCAAGCAAACTGGTTAAGAGAAGGAGCGTCATCGTTATTCTTTATTCTTTTAGAAACCTTAAGGGGTCTGCGTTGAAATAAAGTCCCAGTGGGACGCTCTAGCTTTCTAGCCCTCTAAATCCCCCATTCTGGGAGACTTTGAAGAACAGAACTAGAGCAAGAGTGTATTGACTAGAAATAAAGTTCTCCTAAGATTCTGGTAGAAACGGTAGGGCAATGTTCTAGCCTGCACGGACAAAATGCTTGCGCTACGGAAACTTTCGATTTTCTAATCGTCCGAAACCCAGGAGAGTTCCTCCTCCTAGAAGTTACACAAAATAACGGTTGACTGATAAGCTCCCTGCTTTTGCTTGTTGCCTTGTCGTCTCAATTCCGGTCATATCTATGACCAAATCGCGTTCTGCCGAGAAGTTTTTGCTATTGTCATTGACTGATAGATAGGTGCGGCTTCCCCACTTAAAAAAGACGGATTCGTTGGCGGCGATCGCCTGCTTTCCTAGCTTTTTTTGATCTTTATCGGCATATGCTGCTTTAGCCGCAGAGGTTAAATTTCCACCCTTGACTTTGCCTGCATTAAACAGTTTTTTGGGACGGTTGATAGTGGCAAGATTATTGTCAAAATCGAGTTGCAGGCGATCGCCTTGCGCTCCACTAAAGTCCGTAATGCGATCGGGCGCACTGCTGCGAGAATTTCGTAAAGCCTCGCGTTTTGTTGCCCCTGCGTAAATAAAGCGATCGCCACCTGCCCCACCCGATTGCACATCTGCCCCGAGCCCTCCCATCAACACATCATTCCCTGTTCCCCCCGTAAGCGTATCCTGACCCAGTGTCCCCGTCAGAACATCATTGCCATTGCCACCGGATATGGGGGTTGCCCCAACTTCAAAGGCTCCCACATCAATTTGTCCATCTCGCAGGAAGCCCCGCTGATCGGTGGTAGGCGAGTCGAGGGTAACGCCTGAGTTAATGGCAGGGCTGCCCGCAAGCAGTGCATGGGTTAGGAAGCCGCCGCCGTTATCTTGAAGAGGAGACAGTTGCGGATCGATAATCCGAAGGGTTGCCGTAGCGTTATTGTCGTTGAAATTATTGGTAAGTTTGGCTGGAAACTGAATGTTGCCGCCTTTGTCAGTCAGATGGCGGTTAGTGTGTTGTTGAATTCCCCATTTGTTAGTGCCATTGTCGGCAGTGTTGTTGTAAAAAATTGTGTTTTTAACACTTACAGAAGCGTCATCACTCGCGGTAATGCCGCCTCCCACCCAGCCTGCATAATTGTTGGCGATCGTGGTATTAATAATTTGGGTGGGCGAGTAAATCATCATGGCTCCGCCGCTGTTCTGACCCTGGTTGCCAATAATCCGATTGCCAGAAAAGTGCTGTTAATAATAGTCGATTGGGAGTTGTTCACCCATAATCCGCCGCCTTGATCATAGCCTGTATTATTAGCGACGGTCGTGTTGCTCAGAACGAAAACTCCCTGGGCACTGCTGCCATTCCGAATCATGCTTATGCCGCCGCCTTTCCCCGCTTCGCCGCCTGCTAAGCCGATCGCCTGATTGTTCTGAAAGCTGCTGTTCTCAATCGTCACTCCGTCTTCTGGGTCAGCAAAAAGATGAACTGCGCCCCCGGCACCTTTGGCAATGTTGCCTTCAAAATGCTGTTTTTTAATGGTGATGGAATTATTAGCGCGATCGGTGTAAATTGCGCCGCCAAAGCCTCTTAAAAAGTCGTTGGGTTTGCCTGTATCAAAGGTGGCGGCTTTAGTATCGTTGTTGATAAACCTGGAATTTTCGATCGTTAATTTTCCATTGAGGCTATTAATAGCAGCCCCATTAATTCCTCTGTTATTGGTAAATTCGCTATTCCGAACGGTGAGGTTTCCAGGTCCAAAAAGGCGATCGCGCCCGCCCCTCTTTCGTCGTTAGCGGCGATCGCTTTGTTGCCATCAAATCTACTGCCCGTAACGGTTAGTGCCCCTTCAAATGCGCTAAAAATTGCGCCGCCACCTTTGTCAGCAACGTTGTTGTTGAACATGACATTTTCAACAGCTAATACACCCTGATGAGTCGTGGTAATAGCGCCTCCCTGTTGAGCGGTATAGCCGTTTGCCAGGGTGAGGTTTTTGACCGTCAGGCTGGTAGGGGTGACCGAAGTTGAGTTTAGTTGAAAGATTCGTGAAGCATTATTGCCGCTAATCGTTAAATTAGCAGCGCCGCCATCCACAATCAAATTCTTCCCAACACTGATCTCAATTTGTCCTGTGGTTAGGGTTAAGGTTTGATTTGCAAGACTGGCAGAAAACTGAATTGTATCCCCCGAACGAGCAGCGGCGATCGCCTCTCGCAACGAACCGGCACCGTTATCAGCAACAGTTGAGACGGTCAAAATAGCCATTTAAACAGCTCCGTAAAGTTGGATTAAACGAAATAAGATCCAACCGCTAGTGTACCCATAAGTAGACTGGTCTCATTAAATGTCAGACGTGTGGAAATGTCAGACGTGTGGGCATCTTGCCTGCAAGCGAGACGCTTGCCCCACGGCTATCTGTAAATTAATCACGCCCACCTACTTAGGCGTGGTAATCTTAAACCGTTGCGTTGGTGCGGAATAAAGTATGTCACGTAGAAATTCAATTGCGATCGATCGAGCTGGTTATTTTTGAGTATATTACCCTGCGAATCGCTGTTAATTGTGTTTGTTCCAGGATGAATTATTTCTGGTACTTGTGCTGAGTTCTACTACTGCCATAATTGTTCTGCATGATGCCTAATATGATCCTCAATAAAGGTGGAAATGAAGTAGTAACTGTGGTCATACCCTTCTTGCAGACGTAGGTTCAGCGATTGCCCAACCCGATCGCCAGCTTGTTCAAAGACCTGTGGCATGAGTTGATTTTTTAGAAAAGTATCCGCTGTTCCTTGATCGATCAGAATAGAAGATGGAAAAGGATTGGTCTGAATTAATTCGCTGGCATCATAGGCCTTCCATGCCTCAGAATCTTGCCCTAGATAATGACTAAAAGCTTTTTGTCCCCATGGGCATTGCGTTGGGGCAACAATAGGGGCGAATGCTGAAACGGAACGGTAGCGATCGCTATTTCGCAACGCACAAACTAACGCACCATGACCGCCCATGGAATGCCCAAAATACCTTGGCGATCGCTTTTAACAGAAAAGTTTTCGGCAATTAATAGAGGCAACTCACGCACCACATAGCTATACATCTGGTAATGCGATCGCCAGGGCATTTCTGTAGCATCCACATAAAATCCTGCCCCCGTCCCCAAGTCCCAATCCTGTTCTTCCCCGGCTGTGCCTGTGTTTCGAGGGCTAGTATCGGGTGCAACCAACATCACCCCATACTTTGCGGCAAACTGCTGAGCCCCAGCCTTAGTCATAAAGTTCTCTTCAGTGCAGGTTAGCCCCGACAAAAAATACAGAACTGGCACGGGTTCTGATTGGGCTTGGGGCGGAAGATACACTGAGAACTTCATGTCGCTGTTACACGTCTCAGAAAAATGGCTGTAAAACTGAACCGTTCCACCAAAGCAAGCATATTGAGAGTTGAGTTTAAGAGT
>JAAUPA010000021.1 GCA_012034615.1 Leptolyngbyaceae cyanobacterium CSU_1_4
GGCATTGGGTTGTCGGCTTTGTGATGGAGCGACGTATCAAAACTGGCGATCGCTCTTCATGACGATTCAGCTTAGTTAGCACCACACCTCGATAGTTCCAGGCATAGTGGCAGCTTGGCTTATTTTTCAAAGCTCGCTCCAAACTCTCTAACGCCTCCTCATACCGCCGCAAAGTCGCCAGAGCCACTGCTCGGCTAAACCAGCCTCGGTAGTAAGTTGGGTTGAGTGCGGTGGCTTTATCAAAGCAAGGCAAAGATTCTTTATATCGATAGAGCGTAGAGAGCGTGTGCCCTTTGTTGTACCAAGCTTTCGCATCTTTTGCGTCAAATTTAATCGCCTGATCGAAACTGGCGATCGCCCCATCCGGGTCGCCTAGTTTCGCCTGAGCCGTGCCTTTCCCCAACCACGCCAAACTGTATTTGGGCTGAATCTTCAAAGCTTGCTCAAAACTGGCGATCGCCTCTCCATGACATCCCATCTCATACTGCGCACACCCGCGCCAGCACCAGGCTTGATAATGCTTCGGTTCACAGGCAAGCAGCTTGTCAAATCGATCGATGGCGCTGTCATAGCGCCTGATACTGAAGAGGGTGTTGCCCTGAGAAAACCAGGTTTGAAGATCTTGCGGTTGAACCATCGCCCGTATTGAATTTGGAGACAAATGCGGCTACAACCTTGAGTATTCCCGCTTTCAGGCTCGCCGCCCCACCTCACGCCGCCCTACCGCCGTCCTACTGCCTCAATTGCCGCCTCTAGGGCGATCGCCACATGAGTCCAATGCGTCCCTCCCTGACAAAACACAATGTACGGTTCCCGCAGCGGTCCATCTGCCGAAAACTCTGAAGTGCTGCCATCAATAAACGTCCCCCCCGCCATGACTAGCTCGCTCTCATACCCCGGCATATTGGCGGGCACAGGGCTGAGATAGGAGCCAACGGGCGAATACTGCTGAATGGCATGGCAAAAGGCAATCACTTTTTCGGGTGAACCCAGCTTGATGGCTTGAATCACATCGCGGCGCGGTGCCGTGGGCAGCGGATTGACCGGATAGCCTAGCTCCTGAAAAACCTGAGCCACTAAATGATTTCCCTTCAGGGCTTCTCCCACCATTTGAGGAGCCAGAAACAGCCCCTGGAACAGCAAGCGGTTTTGGTCAAAGGTTGCGCCGCCTTCGCTGCCAATGCCGGGAGCCGTGAGCCGACAAGCTGCCATCTCGACTAGATCGGCGCGCCCTGCCACATAGCCCCCGGCGGTGACAATCGTGCCACCCGGATTTTTAATTAACGACCCGGCGATCAAATCTGCCCCTACTGCTGGTGGTTCTCGGTCTTCGACAAATTCGCCGTAGCAGTTATCGACCAAGCAAACGGTGTTGGGGTTTTGTTGTTTGACGAGGTTAACAATTTTTTCAATATCTACGATCGCCAAACTCGATCGCCAAGCATACCCGCACGATCGCTGAATCAAAACCAGGCGAGTTTCAGCACGGATCGCCGTTGCCAATCCCTGCCAATCGATCGCCCCTGCCGCCGTCAGTTCTAACTGTCGATAAGCAACGCCAAAGTCTTTCAAGGAACCCTGATTATTTCCCCGCAAACCAATCACTTCTTCTAATGTGTCGTAGGGGGCACCCGCCACCGCCAACATTTCATCGCCAGGACGCAGCACACCATACAGCGCAGCCGCGATCGCATGGGTGCCCGAAACAAACTGTACTCGCACCGCCGCCGCCTCGGCTCCCATCACTTCAGCAAAGATGCGATCGAAAATTTCGCGCCCCAAATCATCGTGCCCATAGCCCGAAACCCCTGCAAAATGATGGACTCCCACCTGATGCCGACGAAACGCGCTCAAAACTCGTCGAAGATTTTCCTTGACCTGAGCGTCAATACCAGAAAAAATCTGTGATAGTCCCTGTTCTGCTTGTTGAAGCTGCTCAAAGCTGCTCATCATACCCGACTCTCTATCTCACGGATGGTTTACAGCATTCGGAGACCCAAGGATTCTAGACCTTTGGACGGTTATTACCCTGCCACTCTGCTAATTCACCTAGCAAATCTAAAATCTACCCTCTAGAATCTAAAATGGGTCTCACCTGCGGGGTCTATTGTCGCGCGGATCGGGGTTCACATTCACATTAGAGATTAATGCATGACGACAACTGCGACTACAACAAAACTTCCCTACGATTGGGCGGTCATCATTTTTATGGCGATCATCCACTTCGTGGCACTCTTTGCCCTACTGCCCAGCAACTTTAGTTGGGTTGGCGTGGGGCTGGCTGTTTTTTTGCACTGGGTTACGGGTGGTTTAGGCGTAACGTTGGGCTGGCATCGGCTGGTAACCCATCGCAGCTTTCAGACTCCCAAGTGGCTAGAGTACTTTCTAGTATTTTGTGGAACTCTGGCAATGCAGGGCGGACCAATCTGGTGGGTCGGTTTACACCGCCATCACCACGTTTTTTCTGACCAAAACCCCGATCACCATGATTCCACGAAGGGCTTCTGGTGGAGCCACATGGGTTGGATGTTCCACGATGTGCCCGTAGAGAATGAAATCCCTCGTTTTACAAAAGATATTGCCGACGATCGCTTTTACCAATTCCTCGACAAGTACTTCTTCCCCATTCAGCTTGTCTTTGCTGCCTTCCTCTTTGGGGTCGGTAGCCTTTCTGGCAACGGTTGGACGTTCTTGCTATGGGGTGTCTTTGTCCGCCTAGTGCTGGTTTATCACACCACCTGGCTGGTCAACAGCGCCACTCACAAGTTTGGCTACCGCACCTACGACTCTAACGATGCTTCTACCAACTGTTGGTGGGTGGCGCTTCTAGCGTATGGCGAAGGCTGGCACAACAACCACCATACCTACCAGTACTCGGCACGGCACGGCATGAAGTGGTGGGAAATTGATGCCACCTGGATGATGATTCGGCTGCTTCAACTGGTGGGCTTGGCGAAAAAAGTGAAATTGGTTGAAAACCCGCAATAAGCTAGGTAAAAATCTGTTTCTTTAAAATCTAGTTATTAAAAAAGAGGGCTAAGTTGGGATTTGAAATTCTGACTCAGCCCTCTCTGTTTTTCTTTTCTCTATGTACAAAGTTCTATTACAAAATTTGCTCTAGATTCAAAATAAACCCCGGCAGCACAGCCTCGCCCGACAATTGCGTTGGAGCCTTGAGTACGTCTTTTTCGCGTCCTTGCCGATAAATTTCAACCTGATTCCCTTGAGGATCGAGCAAAAAGCCTAGGCGGACTCCGTTGCTCAGGTACTCCTGCATTTTGTCTTGAAGCGATCGCAAACTATCACTCTTCGATCGCAGCTCAATGACAAAATCAGGGCAAATGGGCGGAAAGGTTTCCTGCTGTTCGGGCGCAAGCTGGTTCCAACGCTCTAAAAGAATCCAAGCCGCATTAGGCGATCGAAACGCGCCACTAGGCAGCTTAAACATTGTCGAGGAGTCAAACGCAATGCCTGTCCCATCGACATCAGTCCAGTTGCCTAGTCGCTGTGTCAGTTTAGTATTTCGATTTCCACTCATTCCACCTGTGGGCGACATAACCACTAATTCTCCCAACGAGGTCATTTCTAACTTAGCTTCAGGATTAGACTGACAAAGCTGGCAAAACTGCTCAGAGGTGAGTTTCACCACAGGTTCAAGATTCAAGGTAATCGGAATCATGGGCTTGATTTACTCCACCTTCACTTTCCCTATCCTAAACAATCCCATTACCCTGGACAATATGCTTCACCGTGGTCAACGTCTCTAGGCTAATCAACCCTCGCCGATGTCCCTTCTGGTTCGACATGCCCAACGCCACGGCACTGCCTCGCCTGGGGCTTCGGTAAAACCTTGGCGTAGCGTTGATGTAAGTCATGGCGCTATTAATCCCTAGGGCAAACTGGCGACTTTCTTGATACGACTCTGTGGCTAAACAGTCGGCATGACCACTGCTGTACTGATTAATCCAGGTAATTGCGGTGTCTAGCCCGTCTACACTTTTGAAGGCGATCGCCCGGTTCAAAGAGGGCTGCCCCCAGTCTGCTTGATTGGCAGCACTGGTCAATATCTCGGGAAACTCTGCCGCCAAGATCGCATCGCCTCGCAGCTCAAACCCCTGTTCTTTAAGGCTATTCCACAGCATTGTTAAAGAAGTTGGGCTGTGATGCCGACTAATGAGCACTTTTTCAATTGCATTAACAGGCTCAGGCTCGCTTTTGTGGCTGTCTAAAATCATCCAGCGGGCAATGTCTAGGCTGCCGGTGGGCGACCAATACAGATAGCAATTGCCGATCGCCGTTTGCAACACCGGAGCCGTCGCTTGCCGCATCACTTGCTGCACCAGTTGGGGGCGACCGTAGGGAATGACAAGATTGATATATTGATCTTGGGTGACGAGTTCTCGAATCAAGTCGCCTTGTTCTGAGGGGACAAGCTGGACACAGTCGATCGGCAGGGCTGCGTCTTCGAGGGCAGATTGAAGAATATGAGCGATCGCCTGGTTGGAGTGACTCGCTTCAGGGCTGCCTCGCAAAATTAAGCTATTGCCTGTGCGGATGCAAAGCCCCGCAGCGATCGCCCCTAGTTCCGGCAACGCCTCATAAATCAGCGCAATCACTCCTAAAGGCATCAACTGACAGTAGGTCTGGCATTGATCCACCTGATAAGAAGGAATATTCAAGACCTGCTGAATCGGATCAGAGGTTTCGCTCAATCGCTGGAGTGCTCGTCCCACAATCTGCAAGCGCTCCGGAGTTAGCTTGAGCCAATCTAAAATTAAATCAGGCACTGCCATCTCGCGACTGGCTTCCAAATCAAGGGTATTAGCTTCTAAAATGTCGTCTTGTCGCTTCAGCACTCCCTCAGCCATCAGTTGCAGAGCACGACTTCGCTCTGCCCCCTTTTAGCTGCCAGTTCTAAGGAGGACTGATGGGAACGGTAAGTATTAACAGTTAAATCAGGTGAGGCGTTCAAGGCAGTTTTGGCGGTGTTTATCGTCTACAAGCTAACCACAGCATTAAGCCTAGCATTACGCACAGCACCAATGCTGCTGCCGCCACCCGAAAGGCAATGTTGGCGCTGAGGGGCGATTGTAAGAGGGTCAATAAAATTAAGAACCCCACTATAAAGATGCTGACTAGCATCAGGGGTAAGTAGTCTCTCCCCAAGCTCGATCGCGCCACCGTCCATTGATGCCCCGTCCAACGCCAAGTGCGCTTGTAAGGATAATTCGTCGAAAGTTGTTCAATGATGTACCCATTGTCCTGAACCACAAAAATTTGCTGACACCGATCGCACCCAAACGCATCGGTTAAGGCAATGGGAGTCAGCCGACCCCGCCGCCGACAAGGACAGGGATATTCAGCTTTGAGGTCAATCTTCTGAACTTTTTGAGATTGCACGGGCATCTATGAAATAGGGTTTTATCAGTCGCAGTCGGAGCCATGACGACGAGAGCAATGAGCGAAGCGAGATTACTTCTACACCCTAGCGAGATTCTCTTAACTTTGCCAAGCTGCTTGTGCAGACGAGTTGCGTAGACAAAAAGGATGTTTAAAATCTAGCTTAAGACGGCTGACTAGAGAGGATTTTAATACTGTTTTCACGATGGGGTGAAGCTTTAGAGAGTCTCTTATGGGGGATTATTGAGCGTCTTTGGCTAACTCAGCCCTTAAACCAAAATGATCCCGTCTGGGCTTTAGGAAGTTTATGATGCAGATAGGCAATTCCATAGCAAGAAATTATTAATGTTTAGAGTCGCAACTCGTGGTGTTTCTCAAGAATTTGAGCGATGGACAGATGCCTTAGAGGCAGGTAAGGCGCTAATTCCTCAATGCAAAAGTTTGTTGCAAGATATTCGGATTTTTGATGAGGATCAATTGGTCTGGGTCTACAGTCGATCGCACACCTTCCCGCAATTTGTGGGTGCCGGGAACTACAATCGGCTAGCCAGAATGTTCATTGCAGAAGCGATCGCCGAACAAGAAGCCCGGGAGGATGGAAATCTTTAACGTCTCCTTTACATTTCTTTAAATGATGTAGATTTCAAGAGGTAGATTTCAAGAAGATTGTGTAAATTTACTCTGAGTCAAATCGGTTCTTTTAAGTATAATTGCAGCCTCTTTTCATACACTGCTTACTGACTCTTAATCCAGCCAATGGAAGAACCCGACTGCGCGATCGCCTGATCCAGCAGCGTTTTCAAGATATTCTCCAAATCTTTTTTCGCTCCTTTCTTGAAGTAACTTGGGTAACTTGGCTCAAAAATCCTACTGTTTCATTCCATAAAGTGATTGCTCCATTGTTCCATCCATAAAGCTATAACAGGTTAGAAACGGGTGCTATTAAACTCTATCTAAGTGACCATACTTAAAACCTGAATCGATTCAATTAACTCAATAGGTTATGTCCTCAGTAGGTTATGTCCACAGTGGAAAGCTTCTCCATGAAAACGTCCTTGGCTCCTGTTTGGATTAATTTTTGGTTTTGGTCTGGTTTATCTAGCGTTACTCTGGCAATTTGTGGCTCAGCATTATTGCCCCCACCTGCTGCTGCTCAGGCAGTCCAGAATCTGCTTCCCGCCTCTGTTGAGGGACAAAGCTCGATCCAGAACTCCATTATTGATGTGGGCGTGGTGCAGCGGTTTGGCTCTGAAACCACTGATGTGATTACCCTTAAGCCTGTGGAGGGCGATCGCTTCACCCTCAAATTTGTCGATCAAGGGGTTCCTAAGAAGCTGGTCACTGCCAACGAGGTCACCTTAAATGTCACATTGCAACCCTTGCCCCAACGCAGGTCAAAGAGCGGGTTGTTTTAAGCAGTCACCGCAGTTTTGAAAGTGCCGAAGATAGTGCAAATCAATGGAAGTCTAAGGGCATTGAAGTCGAGCTAGCTCAGCCTAAACAGTGGCAGGTTTGGGCAAAGCGGGATACCTACAAAACCCCACTCCTGCGTCGATTGTTAATGCAAAACCTGCGCGCTCATGGTGCCACGATCGCCTTTATTGACTCGAAGGTGCAGACGCAAGCCACCCAGGCTACGTTTACAACTGGTGGCAATCGCTATCAGCGAGATAATTTGGTGATTGATGCCGGGAGCGATCGAGTGGAGGTGACCTTCAACCGCGAAGACCACGGGCGACGGGTTTATGGCGGCGACCTCAAGCTTCAGCCCAATGCTTACGGCACCTACACCCTCGTCAACTCCGTGCCCATCGAAACCTACCTGCGCGGCGTTGTTCCAAACGAAATTGGAGCGAGTGCTCCCCCCACTGCGATTGAGGCACAGGCAGTTTTGGCGCGAACCTATGCCCTGCGCAATCTTCGGCGCTTTGCTATTGATAATTACCAAATGTGCGCCGATACTCAATGTCAGGTTTACTATGGTATCTCTGGCTCAGCTCCCGAATCCGATCGGGCGATCGCTGCCACGGCGGGGCAAGTGCTAACCTACCAAAATGAACTGGTCGATGCCCTCTACTCCTCTACAACAGGCGGAGTGACTGCACCCTTTAGTAACGTCTGGAACGGCACAGACCGCCCCTACCTGCAAGCTGTAGTAGACTCGGCAGAAAACGTTTGGGATCTTTCAGCCAAACCCCTGGCAGATGAAACCCACTTCCGGGCATTTATTGCCGAAAAGAAAGGCTTTAACGAGGCAAGCTGGGATTATTTCCGCTGGCGAACGAATAGCACTTTAGCAGAATTGTCTCAAGATCTGAGGAGCTATCTGCAAAGCAAGCAGAGTTCTTTAGCGGACTTTACCAGCATTCAAGATATTAAAATTCTGGAGCGATCGCCTGCCGGACGGGTTCAACAAATGTCTGTCACCACTGATCAGGGAGTCATTCAACTCGAAAAAGACGAAATTCTGCGAGCCTTCTACGCCCCTAGCAGCACGCTATTTTACCTCGATCCAATCTACGAAGAATCTACAAAAGCGCTTAAAGCCCCTAAAGTCATTGGAACAGAAACTCCCCAAAAGCAGGTCTCTCTGCCTTCCCCCCCATCGGCTCCCAAAGTTTTGAAGGGCTATGCTTTTGTGGGGGGGCGGTTTTGGGCATGGAGTCGGCATGAGCCAAACCGGGGCTTATCACCTAGGCGACTTGGGTTGGTCGAGCAGCCGCATTCTTAGCTTTTACTATCCCGGCACCCAACTTCAGATCCTCAATGACTCTATTGTCTTTTGGCAGAACCCCTAGGTGGATGAGCCGTCCCTAACTCAACTTTGGGAAAGCGCCTGGGACGAGGTTATGGTACGCTACTGGCGGTCGCCCTTGGCATTGGGGTCGTGAGACAAAATTGCCAGGGGGATCGCTGTAGACGAACGCAGGGCACAAGGAAAGCTATGGCAAACTGAAGGTGGGTTTATTATTTGGGGGCTGCTCGGGAGAACACGAAGTTTCTATTAGCTCAGCCAGGGCGATCGCCCAAGCCCTAACCACGCCGCTCAATACTGCCCAGTACGACTTGGTTCTCTTCTACATTCAAAAAGATGGCATTTGGCAAGGTAGCGAAGTAGCTCAACAAGTTCTCGCTTCGGGTCAGCCGCTCCAGCCGCTCTATGCCTTTTCCCCTCAATCCCCCGCTTCCCAGCCGCTCACCTCCCGCCATCAACGCTGGACATTTCCTCCGGAAGTTGCTGAGATCGAGGTCTGGTTTCCTATTCTCCATGGTCCCAATGGTGAAGACGGCACGGTTCAAGGCTTACTGAAGTTGATGCAAGTGCCCTGTGTGGGTTCAGGCGTTTTAGCCTCCTCGGTTGGAATGGATAAGCTGGCGATGAAAGATATTTTGCTCAGGCAGGACTGCCCCAGGTGAAGTATTTGCCAGTGACTCGTCGGGAGGTTATGGACGAGCAAGCCTGTGCCAAAATCTGCGATCGCATCGAAGCCGAGTTAGGCTACCCTTGTTTTGTTAAACCCGCTAACCTCGGCTCTTCAGTCGGTATTGCCAAAGTTCGCACCCGCTCTGAACTAAAAACTGCCCTGAGCCATGCTGCCACCCTCGATCGCCGCCTCATTGTCGAAGCAGGGGTGGCTGCCCGCGAAGTTGAATGTGCTGTCTTGGGCAACGACTCACCCCAAGCTTCCGTGGTCGGTGAAATTACCTTTGAAAGCGACTTTTACGACTACGAAACAAAATATACCGCAGGCAAAGCTGACCTGTTCATTCCAGCGCCTCTGCCCCCGGCGATCGCCACCCAAATTCAAGCAATGGCAATCCAGGCTTTTATTGCCCTAGATGGCGCTGGCATTAGCCGTCTGGACTTCTTTTATGTAGAAGCCACTGGAGCAGTGCTGATTAACGAAGTCAACACAATGCCTGGGTTTACGGCTACCAGCATGTATCCTCAGCTCTGGGCAGCCAGTGGAATTCCTTTTCCAGAGTTGGTCGATCGATTAGTACAACTGGCGATCGAGCGGAGCAAGGGTTGACAAAACTTAAGGGAGGCTCTGCTTTCCGCCCATAATCTTTCGGGAACCCTGAGTTATTAGTTTTGCACAGGCATCACTATCAACTAACCTCAATGAGTGCCCCGGAGTTGACTATGGAAAGCTTAATTACTTTTATTGTCTTTATCGCTTTTTACGCCTACATTTCCTATTCTTTGCAAGTGATTGGCAAAAAGCTAGGCGTTGAAAATGCTTGGTTGGCATGGATTCCTTTTGGAAATCTTTATGTCCTTTGTGTCGCCGCAGGCAAACCCGCTTGGTGGATGATTTTATGCTTGGTTCCCTTTGTCAACTTGGTGGTGTCAGTGATGCTCTGGGTTTCGGTTACGAAGCGGCTAGGGAAATCTCCTTGGCTGCTTTTACTTTTCCTTGTGCCCCTAATTAATATGGCGCTGATTGGCTACTTAGCCTTTGCTTAACCGAATCATTGATCTTGCAGATCTGTAATCCTGAAGATAATTCCAGAATGACGATCGCCTCTCCACGGATGGGGGCGATCGTCGTTTTATCCCTGCTAAAATCGAAGAGAGCGATAAACGGTTCCCTTCTAAGCGCCCAGGGCTTTGATATGAACAGTCTCAGAACGTTCATAGAAAAAAGCCTCTCCTGGGGCTGCTTCGTCGTTACCCCGCTGCGGCTGTTCTTGCCTTGTGGATGACTTTGGTACTGTCGGCCGGGCTGGCTACGGCTGCGCTAGTCAACCTAAATCATAGTGCCGCCACCAAAACTCCTCAGCTTCCTTCAAACGAGCCTTCGACCTCTGCCCTCACCCTGCCCTCCACAGTAGAACAACCCCCACCAGGATCACCCTGGCTGTCGTTTGGGGCGATCGTCCTAAGCTGCATGGTAGGCTGCCTCGTCCTTTCCCGAACCGTTCGGTCTGGGGGTTATCAACCCGTTGAACGCAAACTCCTCAGGGCTAAAAGTTCTACCCGTAGACAAGCGGCTGAACGCGATCGCCAAGGTTCCCACTTAGCTGCCGAGCGACCTCAGCCTAAAGCATCTTCCCCTGACTCAGTCGCCACCTCAGCCGTAGCTACACCAGTGAGTGTCGTCCCCGTGCAAGAAAATCATCCGCTCGATTGGGAAGAACCCAGCCTAGCGGACAGTCTTGATATGCGCCAACGACGACCCTTGTCCCATTGGCTTTAAAGCAAATCAATTCAAAGAGTATCTGACAAACTTAGTCTGCTCCTGAACCCCTCTAATTACTTCGTACTATTACTCAGCACTATTGTTGCGGGCTTCATCTTCGCTGTAGGTAGGAGAAGCGTTGTAAAGGGCATCCAAGCGATCGCGCGCATCTTCAATCGTCATTGAGCGCATCACCAAGAACGGCTCATTGACAACATTGCCGTACTTATCGAGCAACTCAGGATGAGAAACCGATCGAATATGTGCGCCTGGGCTCACTAAGGAGTTAGAGGAGTTGGGAGAAAACTGACCCTTGTAACCATAAGTACGCTGAGAATCTGCGCCTAAAACCATAAGGTTGCGAATCAAATTTCCAACCGCCAGGAAAGCCAAAACTGTGAAAGCTAAAATATAAATCAGGTGCAACATAATTCTTTTTCCTCCAAGCAGATAATCCGCAAGTAGAGCAGATGGACTGTGGCTCTCATGCCTCAAGACTCTGGAACTCCAACAAGACTCTGAAACGATAACTTTTTATGAAACTATTTTCGTTCTGTTCAGACCTATTTAGACCTGTTGAACACATTTTCTTAATAAATTGTTTACCTAGACTCTCAGATTACCAAAGAAATCTGAGTTTATCTACCTCCTTAGAGCAATCCCTCGCGGCGATTATTCTAGGCTCGAAGTTTCTGAGCGAAACTGTTTTCCTACCTTCCAACATTCTGCTACAAGCTGATGCCAAGGCATCATCACCCCTGTCTCTACTCCAACCTGTCCATCAGTTGCTAACAGAAGCATCTTAGCGACTGAAACCTCTTGCTGGGCTTGCTTAACCCGACTGAGTAAATCAGCCTGGTATTCTCTACCCAAAAACTCAAGCTCTTGAAGTTCAAGAAGCGATCGGGATTTTTCAAACCAGTATTGAAAATCATCTAGCAAGGGTTCTAGAAGATTCATTACAAGAAATCAGAATCGGGCAAGTTTGAGTTGAGCATTGATCTTAAAATCTGTCTTTAGAATAGCAATTAGCTTAACGTAATTTACGTTTCTTAACAAATGTTGATGAGTTCCTCAGAATTAAGCAAGTTTAGAAGGGGCGACTTCATCCAGAGGGATGGCAACAGGGGCAGGAACAATTCTTTGGCAAACGCCAATCTTTAATACCCGATCAAAAAAATCTGTATTCGGGGTTCAGTTGGCTGAATACAATAGATTAAGGTATGGCAGGGCGATCGCTTGGGAGCACTTTCAAGCGATCGCCGCTGTCCTCTAATTTCCTTCCTATCGACGTATCGCCTAGACTAATGCCTAACTCAGACGCTGCTTTGCCCCAAGCCGACAAAATCTATTTGCCAAAATCCAGCGAGTCGAAAACCCTCCAAAAGATTCGCCACACTGCCTCGCACGTCATGGCAATGGCAGTGCAAAAGCTGTTTCCTAAGGCGCAGGTCACGATTGGACCGTCCATTGAGAACGGCTTTTACTACGACTTTGATAGCCCAGAGCCGTTTACCGAAAAAGATCTCAAGGTCATTAAGAAGGAGATGATTAAAATCATCAACCGGAAGCTGCCTGTGGTTCGGGAAGAAGTGACCCGAGAAGAGGCAAAGCGTCGAATTGAGGCGATTCAAGAACCCTATAAGTTGGAAATTTTGGAAGGGCTGGAGGAACCGATTACGCTCTATCACTTGGGCGACCAGTGGTGGGATTTGTGTGCTGGGCCCCATGTAGAGAGTACGGCGGAGTTGAATCCAGAGGCGATCGCCCTAGAAAGCCTTGCCGGAGCTTATTGGCGTGGCGATGAAACCAAGGCACAGCTCCAACGGATCTATGGCACCGCTTGGGAAACTCCAGAGCAGTTGGTAGAATATCAGCGGCGAAAAGAAGAGGCGATGCGCCGCGACCACCGCAAAATTGGTAAAGAGCTGGGGCTATTTGTCTTTGCTGATCCCGTCGGTCCGGGGTTGCCCCTATGGACTCCCAAGGGCACAGTGCTGCGATCGACCTTAGAGGATTTTCTGAAGCAAGAGCAGGTGAAGCGGGGCTATTTGCCTGTGGTCACTCCCCACATTTCTCGGGTGGAGTTGTTCAAACAATCGGGGCATTGGCAAAAGTACAAAGAAGATATGTTCCCCATGATGGCGGAAAACGATGAGGCTCGTGCCCTAGAGCAGGGCTTTGTCATGAAGCCCATGAACTGCCCCTTTCACATTCAAATCTACAAGTCCACCCTGCGATCGTACCGCGAGCTGCCCATGCGCTTGGCTGAATTTGGCACAGTCTACCGCTACGAGCAATCGGGCGAGCTGGGTGGATTGACTCGGGTTCGGGGTTTTACCGTGGATGACTCCCACCTATTTGTTACCCCTGAACAGCTTGATGATGAGTTTATGAGTGTGGTCGATCTCACATTGACGGTGTTTAAAAGCCTGCAACTCAAAAACTTTCGGGCAAGGCTGAGTTTCCGCGATCCGGCTTCTGATAAATATATTGGCACCGATGAGACTTGGGATAAGGCTGAGGGGGCAATCCGTCGAGCGGTGGAAAAACTGGGGATGGATCATTTTGAAGGCATTGGCGAAGCGGCGTTTTATGGACCTAAGCTCGACTTTATCTTTCAAGATGCTTTAGATCGGGAGTGGCAGTTGGGAACTGTGCAGGTCGATTATATTCTGCCCGAACGGTTCGATTTGGAATATGTGGCGGATGATGGCACTCGCAAGCGTCCGGTCATGCTTCACCGTGCGCCTTTTGGCTCTTTGGAGCGCTTGGTTGGTATTCTGATCGAAGAGTATGCAGGCGATTTTCCGCTGTGGTTGTCTCCGGTGCAGGTGCGGTTGTTGCCGGTGACTGAGGAGGTGCTGCCGTTTGTCACGGAAGTGGCAGCGCAAATGCGATCGCTCCATATCCGGGCTGAGGTGGATGCGAGTGGAGAGCGCCTCGGTAAGATGATTCGCAATGCTGAGAAGGAAAAGATTCCGGTGATGGCAGTGGTGGGAGCCAAGGAAATGGAGGCAAGGACGTTGAATATCCGCACCCGCGCCTCTGGCGAACTCGGAGCCATTGCGGTGGCAGAAGTGATGGAGCGGATGACGGGGCGATCGCCCAGTTTGCCAGTTTTTAATCCTCTCGTCGAGCGAGTTTGTTCAATAACTCTAGACCGTACCGCAGCCATCCTTGGGGGTGATGCTGGCAGAGCGCGATCGCAACGCGGCTAGCATCACGCCAGTTGCCCCGCTTGACCTGGGTCGCCAATTCGTAGGGAATATAGCGTCCGTGCAGCCTTTGAAAGTGCTGCTCCCGGCTCGATAGGCACGGCGGTATTCCCGATCGCCTTCCACTCGGCTCCATTGTTTTTGCAGGGCACGCAGGGTAAAGGCAAGCTTACGAGTGACCGCAGTGGTGGAACTTTTGCTAGCGTCATGCTGGCGATATTCGGCAATGACCTGATTGTGCCGACCCGCCAAGAACTGCGCGGCGGCTCGGAGACAGAGGTCGTAATCTTGAGAGTTCGTTAAAGCCAAATCAAAGCCGCCGATTTGCTCAAAGACTTGACGACGGAACATAATGCGGGCAGGCGGCACAGGAAATTCGCCGCTCAGCATGAGGGCATAGTCGTTGGCAACAGAGACTTTAAGCTTGTCTTCCTGGTGCGTTTGTCCTCCATCGGTTGCCCGTCCTACCAGGTTTCCAGCGCTGTCTATATTTTGGTGCCGACCGTAAGCAAATCCACAGTTAGGATATTTTGCCAGACAGTCAACGCCGATTTCGAGGGCGTGGGGAAGGAGGCGATCGTCGTGGTCGAGAAAAACTAGATAGCTGCCCTGGCTAGCTTGGATGCCCGTGTTGCGAGCTGCTGAAACCCCTTGGCAGGGTTGCCGAATGTAGCGAACAGGAGCCGCGTATGGGGTGGCGATCGCCTCTGTGCCATCCCTAGAACCGTCATCAATCACTAGGATTTCTCGCGCCGGATAGGTTTGTGCCAAAACGCTGTCGATCGCATCTGCCAAAAGATCTGCCCCGTTGTGACAGGGAATAATCACGGAAACCGTGCCATCAGTCACAGGGTCATCAGTCATAGAAAAAAGTGAGGCGGCTGGGAAATACAAGAATCGACCAGGTCTAAATTCAGGATCGTTAAGGGGCAGGATGCCCCCTTACGCCTAAGACCGATCGCCCTTAAAAATATTTAACGATCGCCTCTGCAAACTCCGAACACTTCAATGGCTGGACGGGCGGCTCCATCATCCGAGCCAAGTCATAGGTTACTTCTCCCGCCGCGATCGCCCTTCCCAAACCCTGCTTAATTAAATCCGCCGCTTCTTGCCAGCCCAAATACTCCAACATCATCACGCCCGAAAGAATGACTGAGCCTGGATTAATCCGGTCTAAGCCTGCGTGCTTCGGCGCGGTGCCATGGGTGGCTTCAAAAATGGCGCAGGCATCTCCAATATTTGCGCCCGGTCCCATGCCCAAACCGCCCACGATCGCCGCTGCCGCATCCGAAAGATAATCGCCGTTCAGGTTCATGGTCGCCAGAATAGAATACTCATCCGGGCGCGTTTGAATCTGTTGAAAGATGCTGTCGGCAATGCGATCGTTCACCATAATTTTTTTCTTCCATTGCCCGTTGCCATGGGTTTCCCCAATAGTGGTTAAAACTGCCTGAACTTCTTGGCAGATTTTTTCCTTCTTTTCAAGAGTCAGCGAATCGTAACCTGGCTCAATTTTGCGAGCATTGTCTTCCACGCTTAAATCCGGGTGCTGTGCCTGATTCTCTAAAATCCACGATTCTTGCTCCGTCACACATTCGTTCCGAAACTCGGTCGTTGCCAGTTCATAGCCCCAGTCGCGGAACGCCCCTTCGGTATACTTCATAATGTTGCCCTTGTGGACTAAAGTCACCATTTGCTTCGCCTTGGGAAGGCGCAGAGCATGCTTCATAGCGCGCCGCACCAGGCGCTGGGAGCCGGTTTTGCTGATGGGCTTAATGCCAATACCAGAATCGAGGGGAATTTGCTTATTGCCATGTTCGGGTGTGGCAGGAATAAAGTCGGTGTTGAGAAGTTTAATTAGGCGATCGCCCAATTCGCTGCCCTGCTTCCACTCAATGCCCAGATAAATATCTTCGGTATTTTCCCGATAAACAATAACGTCTAACTTTTCTGGAGTTTTGTGCGGCGAAGGCGTTCCCGCATAATACTTACACGGACGAACGCAGGTATAAAGGTCGTGAATTTGTCGGAGCGCTACGTTGAGCGATCGAATGCCACCGCCAATCGGGGTAGTCAAAGGGCCCTTAATCGCCACCCCAAATTCTCGGATCGCCGTCAACGTATCTTCGGGCAAATACTGATAGGTGCCGTACACCTCACAGGCTTCATCTCCGGCATAAACCTTAAACCAAACCAGTTTGCGATCGCCCCCATAAGCTTTTTCGACTGCCGCATCAAACACGCGCTGCGAGGCAGGCCAAATATCTACCCCCGTCCCATCGCCCCGAATAAACGGAATAATTGGATCATTAGGAACAATCGGTTCACCCTCTTTAAAGGTAATGCGAGAGCCGATCGCGGGGGGAGTGATTTTTTCGTACATGGTGGCTAATAGCTCCTATCGTGCAGTAAGTCCTTACGTCAGATTGGTTGTACCACAAACTGGAGAAAGTCCCCGCTCTTGACTGACATTTTGGACTGAGTTGTTGGACTGACTTGTTTGGACTGAGTTGTTGGACTGACTTGTTGGACTGAGTTGTTGGACTGAGTTGTTGGACTGACTTGTTGGCGATCGGCTGGCAGATGATGGATAGAGGATGGGCAGATATGGGCAGATGATTTTGTATGCCTTTGTGTAGCAGTCTGCTCCGAAAGCACTAGAAGGACTCTGAGCGCGATAGAATCATAAAGCTTATCAACCACTAAAGTTCAGTCAGCGGTTGTCCCATAAGCAGTCTATCAATGCAGCCTTTGTCCCATGCATAACGTGCAGCCCATCTTGAATATGCCCTCGGAATCTCAGTCAGAGACTCCTCCCTTCATCGACGAGCTCCTGACCCGCCTCCAGTCCGAGGCTGTCCGCAACCCGTTGCAACTGGTTCATGAGTTCGCGCAATCTGGCGAATCCGGCTTAGAAGCGCTCATGAAATTTCTTCTAGAGCGTCAGGCTCACCCCAAGTCTCAACCCATGGGAGTTTTAGAGGGCACAGCGTATCAAATCTTGGTCAAAGCCAACACGCCCAGTACTCAAAAATTTCTGCAAACTCACTTTCCTCAAGGCGTAGTTCCTCTTCAGTCTAGCAACGGGATTGATTACGCTCCGTTGCAAGCGCTTTTAGCTCAGCAAGATTTTCAAGCTGCCGATCGCCTCACCCTCGAAAAAATGTGCGAACTGGCAGGTTCAGCGACTCAAAAGTGGTTCTATTTCACCGCCGTCCAGAGCTTCCCGACTACCGATCTACAAACGATCAATCGCCTCTGGCTGGCGCATTCTGAAGGAAAATTTGGGTTCTCGGTACAACGCGAACTTTGGTTGTCGTTGGGCAAAGATTGGGAAAAACTGTGGACGCAGATCGACTGGAAAAATGGCAATAACTGGACACGCTATCCCCAAGGTTTCACCTGGGACTTGAGTGCGCCGCGAGGACATTTGCCTCTGTCGAACCAGCTTCGAGGCGTGCGGGTGATGGCGGCACTATTGGCACACCCGGCTTGGAGTAGCCCGGCTCCCTAAGCGATCGCCCCCATCCCCTTGCCCAGCTAGCCAGCCTGTGGTCCAGGCACTCTGAAAATTAAACCCACCGGTTACTCCATCAATGTCCAATATTTCTCCTGCAAAATGCAACCCTGGACAAAGGCGGCTTTCCATAGTTTTGAAGTCTACCTCCTCAAGACGAACGCCCCCACAAGTAACAAACTCATCCTTAAATGCGCCCTTTCCCTGAACTCCATAGCGCCCTTGAGTCAGCTCTAGAACCAGTTGAGCCAAGTCTTTTTTAGGCAAGTCTGCCCAACGGGTTTCGGGTGCAATGCGGGTACGGGTCAGCAAGTATTGCCACAGCCGACGAGAAAGGGACGGGAAGGGGCAGTAAGTAGCGATCGCCTTCTTCCCCTCTCTCTCTTTGACTGCTCCTAAGGTTTGCCGCACCCGCTCCACGCCTCCCGGTAGCCAATTCACCTGAATCTCTGCTCGATACTGATGCTCTTGCAAGATCCGGGCACCCCATGCCGACAACTTCAGCACTGCCGGTCCACTCATGCCCCAATGCGTCATCAACACAGCGCCCGTCTGCTCCAAGGGCTTTTGGTCGGAGACTAAGAGCCGCACCTGAGCCGATGCAACGGCTACCCCTGCCAACTCCCGGATCTGGGGGTCTGGAATAGTAAAGGTAAACAATGAAGGGACAGGGGATGCGATCGTATGCCCCAACGTCTGAGCAAAGCGATACCCCTGGAGACTGCTCCCTGTCGTAAGAAGCAAACGGCGGCAGGGCAAGACTTCCCCCGACTTTAGCTCCAGCTCAAACCCTGGGGACGACCCTTGCGGTCCCTGCGAAGCAGCCTTCACCACGCCTACAACAGTAGCCTTAGTCAGCACCTCCACCCCTGCTTGCCGAGCCGATTGCATTAAACAATTCACAATCGTCTCAGAGTCATCCGTCATAGGAAACATCCGTCCATCTGCCTCAGTCTTCAGCGTCACGCCCCGCTGCTGAAACCAAGCGACGGTATCCTGTGGCTGAAACCGACTAAATGCTCCCCGGAGCGCCCGCCCGCCTCGGGGATAGTGCTGCACTAATAGAGCCGGATCGAAACAAGCATGGGTAACATTGCAGCGTCCGCCCCCAGAGATTCTAACTTTGGTGAGAGGTTGGTGACTGGCTTCTAATAGCAGAACATGGGCATGGGGATGGGCTTCGGCACAGGCGATCGCTCCAAAAAAACCAGCCGCTCCCCCGCCCACCACAATCTGTGAATAATCACGCATACACCTGACTTCCGTAAGTTTTCTAATCCATGAAACGTCCAGACAATTGCTGGGGAACAATAGCTGCGGATATCGCCTGTGTTCCTCAAGGTGTTCCTCAAAATATCCCTCAAAAAACCATCCTACTCATCATCAGCGGAATCAAGGAATCTGAGTATGTCTCTCGAAACTCTCCAGCCAGCCAACCCCCGTGATGTTAATGTCTACGCGCCTTACTATCAGGGGCGTAAGAAAAGTGCATTGCCCCTCGCCATTAGCCTTTACCAAACTGGCAGCTTAGAGGGCGTTCGTAGCATTGAAGGCGGAGAGAGCATCCCCTTTGTTGCGAGTTGGAGTATTTCTTCATTGCCCGCCGACCTAGTGCGCTGTCGGCTGCAATTTAATGGTAACGCCGATTTGAGCTACGAAGTGATGTTGGCAAACTTCGAGTTTGTCGATTTTCTAATTGATGTGCTATTTACCTTCAAGAGCGTTCGGATTGCTGATTTTTCTCAAACTTTTTATCGCAAGCTGCTGCGGTTAGATGACTAACGGTTAAGTAACTGAATTGAACTCTCCCCCTTTTGAAAAAGGAGGATTCTAAACGGTTTTTGCTACGCGGTCTGAAGACACGCTTCGCAACGTTTACGGTATGATTTTTTCAATCCCTTGAATAAGTCATACCGCTTTGGCAGGTTCAAAGCTGCCTTACCGACCTCGACCAGGCTTAATCCTAGCTGTGTCGCTACTTTTCTTAAAATGTTGGCTGCTCCATTACAGTCAGCATTGATTAAGATCCCTTTTCCAGATTTGTACACACCACGCTTTACCCGACGACCCGAAGGCTTCCAGCTTGCGGGTTTTTCACCGAAGGTTGGCAAGAAGTCTTGATCGAGAAAAGACGCTTTCGAGGTGTACGATTCTTCCGTCTCTAGGAACTGGATGCCCACTGACTCACAAAGCTGTTGCAAGCGAGTCTTTAGGCGTCCTGTTGGTATTTGTACCCAGTTCTGATTGTTTCGAGTGCCCATGCTCGACTTATCTGTTTGACCTGCATTCCAGCCAAAAACGATAAAACCAAGCTTATTTTCTAGGCAGTGGTTGACGATGAGCCGCGCCGCTTTGTGAATGGCATCTCGCATCTGTCTGTTTCTCAGTTCAGTAATACTGGCAAGTTGATCACTCCAAAAGCCTTGAGCTTTACCCTCTTTGAGGTTTGCAACTTGCTTGTTGTACCGCTGATTTTTAGACTTTAACTTGCGACCATCAACGATGAAGGATTTACCCTTTGTTGAAACGCAAGTGAGCCAATTATCGCCGCCATGATCAATCCCCAATGCATGAGAATGATCTAACGCCAAAGAACAAGTTGCACCCTGATGACCATACTCGTAAACATACTCAGCATAAAGCTCATTGTTTCGAGGCAGAATTCGGACTTCACAAATCTGCTCAGGTTTGATTCCTGCACACCCGTTGATCCAAATTTCCTTGACACCCATTAACTCCTTCACCTCAGCCCCAAGCTCAAGACTGACAGGTAATCGACATCTTCCAGTTTCAATGTCAAATTGAACCGCTTGTGCTGGATAGGAGATTGGAGCTAGACCGCCTTTTGTTCGATATCCAGGCATCTTAGGTCTACGAGCATCCCCTTTGAAAAAATCAGACAGGATGCCGTTATAGCTCTTAAAAGACTCAGCTACGGTCTTTAGGGTTTGCTGTGCTGATTGTCCGCCTAACGCTTTGTAATTGAGGTTGTCTTTTAGAGACATACAGAGATCCGCATACTTTGCTGTTTTGACTTTTTGGAGCTTAAACCCTGTCCTAAACTCATCCTCAGAAAAGAATTCACCTCTAGGGCAATCCTCAAAATGGGTTTGCTTAACGTAATAGATAGCAGAGTTGACGAGATTGTTGGACTGCTGGCATTGATAGACCAGATAATCTCGAATTTCTTCAGCGACGTTAAGTTTGACTTGAAGGGTTGCGTACATTTTCGACCTCCTTGACATCATTTTAGTTGTTGATGAGATATGTTGTGTCAATACTAATCGTCAACATTTATGGCTAAACTATCTGCTGAAGACCACGAATACCGAAGGACTGAGAACTCAGTCTCATCAATCAACTATCACTTTGTTTTTGTTCCTAAGCGGCGTAAAGCGGTGCTGGTTGGGGATATTGCAACACGGATGCAAAGTATTGTTTTTGGACTGGTCGAGGAGCATGGATGGAAGCTGATTGCTTTAGAGGTCATGCCTGACCACGTTCATATGTTTATCAACGCGCCTACGCATGAGTCAGCATCAGATATTGCTAGATGGGTTAAAGGGCGGGCTTCTAAGTTTCTGAGAGATGAGTTCCCCAGTCTTAAGAAGCTGCCTAGCTTATGGAGTCCTAGCTATTTTGTGGCAACAACGGGACAAGTTAGCACAGACACCATCAGAAGATACATAGAGAACCAGAAGGGAAAATAACAGCCAATACGAGAGGCTTAAGCCTCTCACTGGTTTTCACCCTCCACTTAAAAGGTGGAGGCTCTCAACTTTGACTCGGTAGATCACAATCTAGAGGTTGACCTACAAGATTTTGTGGGGCATGTCTTTTTTGGATGCGCCTCCAAGCTATGATAGATATCCATCAAATCACCTAGGCTTAGGCAACCAAGGAGACTAAATTATTGCACTTGAAAGGCAACAGACTGCAGGTTTTTATCGATCGCGCGTAAAGCCCCTGTGCCTCGTGCCTGGGGATGTCAGCGCGGGCGACGAGGAGCATCACCTTGGAACATACTGCAAGTCAGTCGGAGAGACAGGGCACGGTCAATTGTCCGGATGCGACCCATCCTCGGGGTGGAGTTGCAAGCCCCATCCGCTTGTCGGTGGGGTATTTGACCTCATACTCTCCTCAAGATCGAGATTTCGCTAATCAACTCACTCAGGGCTTGGAATCAGAAGGAATCACAGTCTGGTCTGACCGCAGTATTCAACCTGGCTCAAACGGGATGGAGAAAATTGAGGGTGGGCTGGAACAGAGCTGCCATACTGTACTCATTGTTTCTCAAGAATCTTTGAATTCTCCATCAATAAACTTTGAAATAGGGTTTGCTCTGAGTAAAGCGGCTAAATCGCCAGATACCTTCATCATCCCAGTACTGACGCAAAATATTGATATTCACTCCCTGCCCTTTTCCACAAAGAATCGGAGTTTGGTCAATGCAGTGAATATGAACCCTAGAGAGGTAGGTAGAGATTTAGGGTTCAAACTCCATCAAATTCCTACGGCTCATGAAACTTCATCAAATTCTCACGGATTATGATTCTTTCTACTGGAAAGAGATAATCTCCTCATCAACTCTGTTGGACTATAAACTTGTGGCAGACGCATCTCCAATTCCAGCTTCTTCAACGCAATCTTCAGTCAGCATTTGGGAGGCGATCGCCATCTTTGCGGGCGCTATTTTCCTGATTTCTGTCGGCGTGGTGGGCTTAGGGCTGAAAACCCTCAATAATGCTTTTGATCCTAAACGGGCAGAGGCGATCGCTCAAAGCTTAATTGAATACAAAATTCCGGGGGGCGCTGAAGGCACCTTCGGGACTAACCTGGGCGGGGCAAAAGTTGCCGTAGTCGCCTCTACACGCAAACTCCCGGGTTTACAGTCGCAAGTTCTTCCCCCTTCAGAAATCGAGCTGTTCATTGCCCGCATTCCCATCAACGAAGTGAGCAGCGTCGGCGCTGAAGAAGAGTTTAACAACGAATTTTTTCCAGGCTTTTCGTTCTCATCTCAAGTTGAAGCAGCATTCAAACCCGTTACTTCTCGCACCGAGAACCGAGAATTTTGTGGGATTCCGACTCGGGTCACCATTCAAGAGGGAGCTCTTGTGCTCTCTGAGCATTCACCGATTCCGGCTGTGCAATATCAAGCCAGAGTGGTTAAAAATGCTGAACGGAACATCGCCGTCCTCTCGGCAGCCGGACAAAACGCCAAAGGCAATGCTGCTTTGGTCTTTCGATCGCTTAAATGTAAACCCTAGGGAGATACTTTAATATATTGTGATCCGAACCGCCCGCTAAACCCCCAAATTTGGGAAAATTTGAAGCAGAATCAATCATTCCCCTAAATTTGGGGATTTAGCAGACAAGTGTAAAGCACTTTGATACCTTTAAAACATCTTCTAAAAGACGACCCGGCTCAAAGTTCTCTGACGGCTTCCGCAACTTGTTGGGAAACGAAAGGCAGAATTGCGTCATTCGTGCTGTGGGGTTTTCCCTCAGTAAAAACCACGAGAAGGTAAGGACGTTGATTGGGAATTTCAATATAGGCGGCATCGTGGCGAACTTGGCTGGTTAATCCAGCTTTTGACCAAACCTCGGCATTGAGAGGCACTCCAGCTCCTAAAAATCCGACAACTTGGTTTTCGGGGTTAGCCGCCAAATGGGTTGGATCGAGGCTGCGTTGCATCAGAGCCATCATGAGCTGCGATCGCTTTGCCGAAACCGCCACTCCCCCAATAATGCTATGCAACAACTTTGCCACCGCATCCGTTGTCAACCGATTGCGGTTCTCCTGCCTCTCTCCCAAAAACGCCTGCTCCCGTCCATAGGCTCCATCACACCAAGTCTTCTGATTCAGATTAATCCCCTGTAACTCCACCCAGCCTAAAGACTGAAAATAGCGATTGATGATATTGCGCTGAGCCTTCCAGGTCTCAAAGGGTTCACCTGGTAATTCAGGACCGCTGGTCGTTCCGGTCAGCATATCGATGACTAAACTCGTAGCATCATTGCTGGAATCAACAATCATGTCGCGCATTGCCCGTTCCAGTTCTGCCGCCGATGAAAGCATCCCTTTCTCTAGCCATTCATGAGCTGCCACCAGATAGAACAACTTGACGACGCTAGCCGGATAAATCCGTTCTACGCCTCGGTAAGTCAAACCTCGCACTGAGTGCTGCCAGAACTCGTGAGGCGTTAAGGCTCCACCTGTGTTGACGGGGACAGGCTCGTCGTACACCAGCCAAGTAAGGGCAATTTGGGTGCGTGCTAAGGCTGGGAATTTTGCCCAAGTTGCCGATAAATGCGATCGCCCCAGTGCTCTAATTGTTCATCTCGTCGAAAAAAAGCCATCGGCAAAATCCTCAAAGCGCTAAAACCCTAAAGATAGAATAATCAGTTAATCCATTATGGTCACCCTCTCTCAACTTCAAGCTGCCTTCGATACGGGCTACCCGCTTGAGTATGAATGTTTAGCAAACCTTAATCTTTATGATTCGCCCGAACTTCAGCGTCTTGCGACTCAGGCGATCGCCGGACGACAACTGCGCTTACATCCCTTCCCCCCCCAAACCCGCCAAGATGCACAGGCAAGCCATCCTAGTCTGCTTGTGCGAAGACGACTATCCGGGCTGGCTACCCTTAGAAGATATCGATTTGATCGAAGCGGCAGAAACGCCCTACCAGCCCACCTTAACGCTTTCAGCCTCCCAAATTCAAGCTCGTGTGCCTCAAATTATTGCCTACACCCAGGCTGCCATGGCTCAGCCCAATTTCTATCTTTGGGGCGGCACCGTAGGCGCAAACTATGACTGTTCAGGGTTGATCCAAGCCGCCTTTATGGTCAGTGGCATCTGGTTACCCAGAGATGCCTATCAGCAGGAAGATTTCGTCCAAAAGGTAACACTTGAAGCCCTTCAGCCAGGAGACTTGATTTTTTTTGGAACGCCTCAAAAGGCAACTCACGTCGCTCTTCATTTAGGCGAACAGCGCTACATTCATAGCTCAGGAAAAGCCCAGGGGCGTAATGGTATTGGCATTGATGTTTTGTCGGATCAAGGCGATGAAGTGAGTCGAGCCTATTACCAGCAGTTTCGGGGTGTCGGTCGGGTTGTGGCTGGCTATGTACCCAAAAACGCTTGGGCTAAAGAAAAATGAATTGAGCTTTAAAATCAGAAAGAGTGCCGACGACTGACCGTGTTTCGTCTCGGCACTCTGACTGGTTCGCTCCTCACACTCCTAAACATTAGCACATCTTTCTAGGGTGTGTCATATTTTTGCCACTCTTGTTACATAGATGTGTCGGGGGCTGAGGGGTTGGGGGCTGCAAAATTTATAGTTCTGAAGGGGCCAGAATGCCGAGACTGTCTTCTAGAAGGAGATGCAGAAGCAATCGCACTAGGTCTACCAATCCTAGGCGTACTTGGGCAAGTTCCAGGTTTTCCATCTTCACTTCGTTGAAAATCAGACAATCAGCGTAAAAACAGCGAAAGGCTTGACTCAATTTGCTCATTTGCTTTAACGTCCTTGGGCGCTCAGAGAAATTACTGATTAAAGAAATCTCGTCTAAGCTTAGGCAGATTTGCTGAATTAATTGGCGCTCAGAGGGATGGGTACATCGAAGAAAAGCAGTTTCTCCTAGCCAAGGCAAAGGGTTAACAAGACCCTCCCCCCTTGGAAAATTGGCTAGCTGCACCAAACCTTGTTGCATTCCCAGCCGCAGCAGTGAGCAACATCGAGCATGGGCGTGCTGAGCCAGGAGTATGTCCGTGGAATTACGGAAGTCATTTTTACCATGCGTGATTCTACTCAAGGTTGAAGAGGAAGCAGTGGAATCACGCAGATGAATTTGAGGATTTTTGTCCCAGTTATTTATCTCAGGGGACAAACTTGTTAAATTCTGAAAGAAATAAATCAAAGTTTCTAACCATTTTGCTACTCCTTGATCCGAAAGATTGAGCGTCATCCAACCCGTCGAATTTACATCAAATGAAAAGCTTTTCCAGACGGATTGAAGAGGAGAAAATCGAGCCTCAGAATCATTCAATTCGCAGGTCTGAACAAGTGTCTGTATAAGCTTTTGGGCTATTTCTGGCGCAGGTTGGCTCCAGGGTTTTTCTAAGAGGAGGGCGATCGCAGATACGTAGGAAATTTGAGTACGATTTGTAGTGAGCTTCACCGGGATTTCACTAGCAAGAGTGATCTGTGACGGCACTGGGTGAATTGATTTCAATATAAGGGATTCAGGCAAACTAACGGGCTGATTCTGTGCTTGAATGTTAACAGCCTCGTGTAGCTGATGCTTCACCAAAAGTTGTAGCCCAGGATAACTTGAAGAAAAGATGTTTAAACTCACAGAAACACCCCTTTAAAGCTCCTAGAAATTACTGATTTTAGAGTATTCTACCGAGAAAAAATGAATATTTATTTGAAGGTAAAGTAAAGACAAAGGGAGGTAAAGATAAAAAAGACGTTAGGAAGTTGTCATTACGTAGATGTTTCCGTAGTTTCTCTCTACTCTATAGAAAAAATACAAAGCTAAACTTGTCTTACCCTAATGAATTGCTCCGAGCATAGGGGTTAAGTCAGGCTTATCGCAAACAAGATCTCTAACCCTCAGTTCAGAATTCCCCCATCTCAACTGACTTCTATGGCTCCCTTCTTATGTATTCAGTATCATCTCAACCTGAGAATTCTCGCCCTTTTCTAACCTGGCAACGGATTTTAGATTGGGCGCAGGAACATTACCGCTGTCGCACTTTTAACAAAGATGAGCGAATTCCGGCCCGTGCTGGTCTGCTTTATCTTGTTCAAAGAGGCTCTGTCCGTCTCGTTGGAGAGGCACAAGTAACGGCGAACACCAGTAGTTCTCGTGTTCCCCGGATTAATTCAGAAGAGGCTTTTTTGGGCTTTGTTGGCGCTGGGCAACCCTTTGAAATTGTGGCACAGTCACCTTTCAACCTTCAAAGCTTTGCCCACGTTGACCAAACTTCAGTGATCTGGCTCTACTGGCATGATTTAGACAACTGGCCTCACTTCCGTCGGGAAGTTTTGGATGCGTTTCGCTACCAGCATCAGCGTAAGCTGTTGTGGCTAAGCACGTTAGGTCAACGGCGAACGATCGATCGCCTTCTTGGGTTTCTGACTCTCTTAATTGAGGAGTTTGGTGAACCCTGTGAGGCTGGCTACTGTTTGCCTTGGACATTGACCCATGCTCAAATTGGCAGCGCTATCGGTTCTACCCGGGTCACCGTCACTCGGCTCATGGGCAAGTTACGTCAGCGAGGGCTCATCCGCACCTACGGTGACAATCTGCTTTGTTTGCCTGCTGAAGCGGTTGTGCCCCAACGTCCGCAGCAACAATAGGTTTTGAAATAGACTCTTTGAGTTTGGACTTTGAATGTTGATGCCTGCGCATGAATATCCAAAGTCCAAATTGTTTTTGGAAATTTTATTTTTGAGGAAATACTTGAGAGTAAAGGGGAGCTCAGTTGAGCCCTAAGGTTCTTCTCAGTGATCCTACGGAGCAGGGACAAAGTCGTAGCCATAGCCCGATCGCCCGCCTGCCTGAATCACGACAAGCTGCATCGGCTGATTGCGATCGCCCGATGGCAAAAATTTAACGGTGCCAGTTGCACCTTTAAACGTAAAACCGGGTTGAGCGATCGTTTGCAATAGGGTTTGGCGATCGCCCCCGCTCTTTAAACCTTCTACCAGCGTCATCGCAGCATCGTATGCCATTGCCGTCCGCCAGTTTACATCGCCGCCCCAAAGCTGACGGGACGCTTGGGCAAAAGGCGCATTGGGGTTCGACAACAAAATCCAAGGAACCGCCACAACCATCCCCACGGCTGATTCACCGGCTTGCAACACTTTGGGGTTATACAAGCTGTCTCCCCCCAAAATTTGCAGCCGCTGCTGATTCGCTGCCATCACTTCTAGGGCTGGGGTAAGCGTGGCTGTATTGGCTGCCAAGACTAAGACCTGCGTGCCCTGCTGAGTGGCTTGTGCGACTGACTCGGCAGCTCTAAACGCCGGACTTGCCAAGTCATATTCAGCCACGATCGCGCCACCATCGCTAGTTAACGCCGTTGTAAATTCTTCCTTAAGAGACTTGCTGTAAGAACTTTCAGAATTGTAATAAATTGCCGCATTTTGCTTTTGCAGCGTATTAAGCATATAGCGCGAAAGGGCAGAGGCGGTGAAGCGATCGCTAGGCACCGTTCGGTAGACTGCGTTCCCCAAGCTGGAAATTTGGACAGAGGTGCTTGTAGGTGAAATCATCACCAGTCCTCCCTTCTGATAAATGGCTCCGGCTGCCAGAGTCGCATCGCTGCCAAAATGCCCAATCACACCCAGCACTGAAGCATCTTGGACTAACGCAGTTGCCACGTCCTTCGACGTGTTAGGGTCGTTGTCATCGTTGACAATCAGCACCTTGAGCGGTGTGCCATTGATGCCGCCAGCCTGATTCACCTGAGACTGGGCTTGAGCCACCCCCCGCAAGACTTCTAAGGCAGGGTTGGTAGATTCGGTGGCAGGAACAGAGACCGCGATGGTGTAAGCCGTTTGAGCCCCGATTTTAGCGTTGTTCAGGTAAATCAAAGCTTCTGGATCATTGCGATCGTTTTGCAAAGCCGCTTGCAAAGAGGCGATCGCCCCTGACCAGTTTTGAGCCGCGATCGCCACCACCCCATTTTCTTGTTCAGTTGAAGCTCCCTCAACCACCAGCAGTTTCTCGCCCAAACTCAGCCGATCTTTAAGAGACAGAGAATTATTAGGGTCAGAGTTAGCGTTAGGCACAATTGAAGCGGAACGAGGGGCTTCAGATTGACCTGCTCCGAAGCGATTGGCAAACCACCATAACCCGCCGCCAATGAGGGCTAAGGTCACCAACAGAGACACAATCAGGGCAGGCGTATCGTTTTTCTGAGACATGGAAGGTTCAGGATCGACAGAATCATACAAGCCCAGATTAGCGCCTAAAACAGCCGAGAGAGCAAATTGTAAATTAGACGAAATACGGTTGCCACTGCCACGGCAATTAGTGCTGAGAAAACGGACACTAACAAAATCACCGCAGTTGGCGTTCCTATCCCTCCTAAGGTGCTAACGATCCCGCTTAAAAAAGGAACAAACAGAACCAATGCCAGCGTAATGGCGGCAATAATCATCAAATCAACTTTCTCAATCCAGCGCCGCGATTGGGCAAAAACCATGGCACCCAGCACTGCCACCAAAACCAGCCAAAAGCTAGGATTGAGGGCAGTCTCAAGAGGCTAGCCAGGGCGATCGCCAACAATCCTCCCTCAAAACCGGTAAAGGCAGCCCCGCCCAAAATTTCTAACGTTGAAAAAGAACGGCGTTGAATGACGGGTGCGGGTGCAGGCGGCGGCGCGGTGGGTGCAGGCGGCGCGGCAGGAGCAGGTTTAGAGGCAACAGGAGCAGGGGTAGGACGGGAGGCAGGACGGGAGGCAGGACTGGAGGCAGGTGCGGGTTTGGGCGCGATCGGGGGCGGCGAGTTCGTTGTTTGTAGGGCGGCAACCACCTCATCTGCGGATTGAAACCGCTGGCTAGGAGTGGGCAACAGCATTCGGTCAAACACTTGGGCAAGGCGATCGCTAACCTTAACTTCCGATCGCCACTTCCAGCTATTGCTGTAGGCATCATAAAGTTCGCTAGGGTCTTTTGCCGTCAGCAGCATCAGACAAGTCACTGCCAACGCATACAAATCTGTGGCTGGATAGACCACACTGCCCTGCATTTGCTCTGGCGGCGCAAACCCCATTGAGTAAATACCCGTAGAGGCTCTACCCGCTTTCCCTGCCAGCGGAGCCGTTGTGACTTGCTTAACCGCTCCAAAATCGAGTAGATAAAACCGCCCATCCCGGCGACGCATAATGTTTGAGGGCTTGATATCTCGATGAATGGAGCCGTTCTCATGGACAAACTTCAGCACCTTCAAGATTTCTTCTAGCAGCTCAGTCACCCCTGCCTCAGAAAACTTGCCCTTCTGAGCCAGCTCTTCTTCCATATTCTGCCCGTCAATAAATTCTTGGACGAGGTAGAAAAAGCGATCGGGCTTACTGGCGTTGCGGTTCGGCACATCTAGGTCGAAAAAAGCTAAAAGATCAGGAATTTGCGGATGGTTGCCCAGTTGCTCTAAAACCTGTCCTTCTCGCTCAAATAAACTGTGTGCCAATTGCAGTTGATCCGGAGATAAATCGCCTGAAGGCTGGAATTGCTTGACCACACACTGACGCATGGCAGGCGTGTAGCGATCGCGCGCTAAATACGCCGCCCCAAAACCGCCCTGACCCAATAGGCGCACTGGCAAATATCGCCCCAACAGCATTAGCGGCATTCCACAAGTCGTGCAAAACTTCTGTTGAATGGTTTTGAGGGTCGTCAGATCATCTAAATCTGCAAAATGATTGACAGGACGAGGACAACTCGGACGAGTGCAGCAAATTTCCATAAGAGTGCATACGGGCGAAGAGGAGCGCTTAAATTCAGTCCACCCAGCTCAAGATTGCACATTCAGGCGCATCGCCTAACAGTGTACCGCTACAGTGTATCGCTTAACCGGGCATTGCCTCAGGGGCATGGGTCTCACCCGGCATTCCCCACCAAGCATCAGCCTCGCCCCCTATCGCCTAACTCTATTGCCTAAGTGGTCTCCAGAGTCAGGGGAGCCAGAGATTCGGGCTTAGCACCATTTTCTTCGGGCGGGGCAGGTTGATAAGTAGCAAACTGGGGCAAAATCTCAGCAGTAAACGCTTCAGCCGCCTTAGATCGATAGCGATTTGGGTTAACAATGACTGATAAAGTCCGGTTAACGATCACCCCTTCAATCCGTGAGCGATGCAGCACGCCCATCTGCAACTCCTTTTCAATGGCAGAAATAGAGACAAAGGCAGCGCCCAAGCCCGCCTGGACTGCATTCTTAATTGCTTCAATGGTGTTGAGTTCCATTTCAATCTTCAGCCGTCGGGTGTCAATGCCGCAGCGGGTCAACACTTGGTCAATAACTTTACGAATGGTGGATTGAGAGTCTAGGGCAATGAACTGGAGTTTGTACAAATCGTCTTTTCAATTTGTCCGGCTCGTGCCAAGGGATGAAATACGGGCAGGATCAGTGCCATTTCATCCTCGGCATAGGGAATAATATCGAGAGAATCGTGGAGCTCAGGGGGGATTTCGCCGCCAATAATGGCTAAATCAATTTGTCCATTCGCCACGCTCCAGGCAGTGCGCCGGGTGGAGTGAACATGAAGTTGCACGGCTACGTCAGGATATTTTTGGCGGAATAGCCCAAGCATTCGGGGTAATAGATAGGTGCCTGTGGTTTGGCTAGCGCCGACAATTAGGGTGCCGCCTTGCAGATTTTGTAAGTCTTCGATCGCCCGACAGGTTTCTTGACATAGGCTGAGAATGCGATCGCCATAGCTCAGCAGTAAATGCCCCGCTTCGGTCAACTGAGCCCGTCTACCGCCCCGGTCAAACAGCGGTACATCGAGCTGTCGTTCTAGGTTTTGCACCTGAAGACTGACGGCGGGTTGAGACACATACAGACTATCAGCAGCTCGCTTAAAACTTCCTTCAGCGGCGATCGCCTTAAGAATGCGTAACTGATCCAAAGTAAAAGGAAGATCAGACATATCTAAATTTAATCTGAAACGAAACGGAAGCCCGACAACAAAATAGATAAACGGTGCTTGACAGATCACAGCATGACCGGCAACAGGCTGAGCCAAACATTTTGCCCGACTGAGGCGAATCACGGTTGACCTTATCACTTTACCTCCCTTGAGGCTTTTGACGAACTAACGGACATTTGATAAGGCTAATATTTACTTTTATTGAGTAATGGATTGAGTGATGCAGCGATTAGTTCAGTCATTATCCAAATTGAGAAGCTCCAAATTGAGAGGCTGAAGTTAGTGAAGCGCCCCTTCATCCAATCCAGCGATTGTGAATCTAGCAATTGTATCTGAAACGCCTGATAGATTGGGTTGTTCCGGTTCGTCCTTGAGCCGGTTTATAAAGCCCGTATGAAGCACGATCGCCTTGCTTTTGCGGGTATTATCCGTACCTATGCCGTAACCTACACAATGGAGAGTTTTTAGAGCATTTTTATGAAGCAAGAAGCGATCCAAAATTTCTTGAACTTGCCGGGGTTGGGAGGAGTTGCCCTTTTAAATGGGCGATCGCGTCCTTATTTTCATGGATTTCGTCAGACTCTCAACGATCATCAACGCAAAGCCCTCGCCCAAGGCATTCAGCAGGTTATCGATACCACACCCACCGAGTTTGAAAGTTTCGAGTTCCGCTTCAGCGATCATCAAGTTTATGTTTATAAGCTGGACTATGGCATGACCCTATTGGTCGTGGTGCATCCTGACCAGGTGCTAGCCGATTCCTATGCCCAGATTGTTGCAGAGGTCAAAGATATTTTGAAAGCTGAGGAAGAACGCGCGATCGCCACCTTTCAAACCCTTGCTGCCCAGTCCATGCCTTCCACTCCTTCCGGCTTCACCCAAAGCCCCATAACCCTGATCCAACCTCCTGACCCGACGATCAGCCTGAAGGAAGCGCTGAGCGCCATGAACCATTTTAGTAAACTTGCGGCTCAGTATTTGGGCATTATAGTGGTCACCAATTACTGGAAAACTAGCCGTCCTGAAGCAGACTGGATGCAGCTATTTCAGGTCGAGCGATCGGCTGAAGTGATCTTTTTAGAACCAGTTGCCGCTGATGCGCTGACGCTGACCCCAGAGCAACAGGAGTTGCTGCAAGCCTGGGTGGCTGCTTTCATTAAACGATGCGCTCAAGTCATTCGTGACTTTCCTAAAAGGGCTAGACAGATGCCCCTGAGCGATCGCCAAAAAACCATTCTACCGCCTGAATAAACCTCGTCTTAACTACCCTGGAGAATTAGACTGAATGGCTAAAACTGTCAGATTAGAACCGATCGCCCAAGAAACGTCTGTTGCAACCAACGACAACCTCCTGTCAGTTTTGCTGAACAAAGACCTAGATGTTTTGCGAGAATGCGGCGGACGCGGCATGTGCGCCACCTGCCATATCTATATCAAG